>JBOGGH010000034.1:0-11949 GCA_050743905.1 Acidimicrobiales bacterium | reverse complement strand
CCAGGGCCGGGACCAGCCCGTCCATGAAGATGCGGTCCTGGCGGGCCACCAGCTCCTCCACCCGGGCCCGGATCACCTTGAGCTGCTCGCCCGGGCGCAGGCCGTCCACCGAGCGGGTGCGCACGCCCGCCGCCACCTGGTCCTCCAGGCCGGCCACCCGGACCTGGAACAGCTCGTCGAGCAGCTCGGAGAAGATGGCCATGAACTTGACCCGCTCGAGCAGGGGCACCCCCTCGTCCTCGGAGAGGTCGAGCAGGCGGGACCCGAAGTCGAGGCGCGACAGCTCCCGGTTGGCGAACCGCTGGTAGCCGAAGGAGGCGATCACCCCCTGGGGCGAGGCCGGCACCCCCTGGGGCGAGGCCGGGCCCGGCTCCCCCGTGGTCTCCGTCGTCCCGCCTGCGGCGCCGCCGACCTCGGGGGCAGCAACCCGGCCGTCCGTCCAGCCGGGCTCGCCGGGGGCCGGGCGCCGGGCGGTGGGGGTGGTCTGCTCCAGGGTCACGTGGCGCTCCGTCCGGGTCGGCGTGGCACCAGGTCGTGGGGTCGCGAGGACCCGGCGGTGCGGACGGCCTCCCTCGCGATGCTACTACCCGCAACTACGCTCTCGGCAGTGGTCCAGACCACCTCCCCGCGGCCCTCGACGCGCCGCTCCTCGCTGCGCTACCGCCTGCCCCCGTGGCCGCGCGGCCCCAAGCCGCGCCGCCGCACCGAGCTGGGCCTCCTGGTGTTCGCCGCCGTCATCACCGTCGGCCTGTACGTGATCGCCGAGCTCGGGGTGAAGAACCGCATCCCGGACCACCTGATACCCATCCTGGGCGTCATCCTGGGGCTCTCCATGGTGGGCCACGTGGCCAACCGCTGGCTCGTCCCCCACGCCAACGCCGTGGTGCTGCCCATCGCCGCCCTGCTCAACGGCGTCGGCTACGTGGTGATCGTGCGGTGGACACCGCCGGCGGCCAAGTCCCAGGCCACCTGGACGGCGCTCGGGATGCTGCTCTACGTGCTCACCCTGGTGGTGGTCCGCCACACGAGGGACCTGGACCGCTACCGCTACCTCCTGCTGCTGCTGGCCGGCGTCCTCCTGGTGGCGCCGCTGATGCCCGGGATCGGCCTGGACGTCAACGGCGCCCGGCTGTGGGTCCACGCCGGGTCCCTGGAGTTCCAGCCGGTGGAGCTGGCCAAGATCATCCTCTGCGTCTTCTTCGCCTCGTACTTCGCCGAGAACAAGGAGCTCCTCTCCATCCCCACCGCACGGCTGGGCAACCGGCTGGTCCTCGACCCGCGGCCGCTGGTGCCGATCCTGGTCGCCTGGGGCATCGCCATGCTGATCATCGGCGTGGAGAACGACATCGGCTTCGCCATGCTCGTCTTCACCATGTTCATCGCCCTGCTCTGGGTGACCACCGGGCGGTGGTTCTACCTGGTCGTCGGGGTGCTGCTGTTCGCCGCCGGGGCCACGCTGGCCGCCCACCTCTTCCCCCAGGTCCACGAGCGGGTGTCCACCTGGCTGAACCCGTGGGCCTCGCCCAACCACGGGGGCTACGACCTCGTCCAGAGCTCGATCGCCATGGCCCACGGCGGCGTCGGCGGCGCCGGCCTCGGCCGGGACCCGGCGCTGGGCGGCATCTTTGGCTCCTACGCCACCAACGACGTGATCTTCGTCAGCATCGCCGACGAGATGGGCTTCATCGGTGCCGCCGCCGTGGTGATGGCCTTCGTGCTCCTGATGGGCGCCGGCCTCCGCATCGCCCAGACCGCCCGGTCGGACTTCGCCAAGCTGATGGCCACCGGGCTCACGGTCATCGTGAGCTTCCAGGCGTTCTTCATCATGGCCGGGCTGCTGCGCATCCTCCCCTTCACCGGGATCACGCTCCCGTTCGTGGCGGCGGGGGGGTCGTCCCTGGTGGCCAACTACGTGCTCATCGCCCTGCTGATGCGCATCTCGGAGGAGGGTGGCTCCACCGAGGCCGAGGAGGCCCTGGGCATCCACCAGCCCGGCGAGGCCGAGTTCGTGGTCGCGAGCTGACGCACGCGGTGGGCGGCTCGTGCCGGAGGGGCACTGGACTAGCCGACCAGCTCTGAGCCTGCATCCAGGAGCCGTTGCGCGCGACGGATGGCCTTCGCGGCGTTGGCTTTGCTCACGTTCGACAGTCCGTAGTGCCCGCTGTCCTTCAGGTCGAGGGCGTCGCGCAGCGCGGATCCGAGGTGCCGATCACCCGTGACCTGCTCGAGAAAGCCCGCGGCGGCTCGATGGTCCTCACCCCGGTGGCGTTCTCCGGCAAGCGCGCAGCAGATGGCGTCGGATGCTGCAACGGCAGCGAGCACCGCGTTCCCGGTCGCCACCGTGGTGTGCTCGGACTGCTCGTCGTCCATGGCGATCTCTGCCGCCCGAAGGTACGCCCGAGCCTGAGCGAGGCGCACGCGCGCCTCTGCCTTGCCACATGGTCGGAGCCGGGCCACTCGTGCCACTCAGGCCTCCGCCGACGGGGGAGAACGGCGACCTCGCAGACCGAGGAGGTCGCCGATGGGAGCGCCGAAGACGTCGCGGCCGTCGGTCGACAGGGATGCCACGAGCGGTTCTGTGCGAGCCGCAGCCTCACGAAGCTCTAATGGGCTCACCTCGATCACCTGGCAGGAGTTCCCGGTCCAGGCCTCCAGATGCTGAGCAATGCTCGATCGGACCTCGGCCCAGTGGAGGTCATCGGCATCGACGTGTTGTGGCCTGACCAGGAGGAGATCCACGTCCGAGTCCTCCCCGCCGGTCCGGCAGGCGAAGGAGCCGAAGACGACCACCGAATCCGGCGCAGGATCACAGGCCGCAACGTGCTCCCGGAGGCGCGACTCCACGACAACGGCACCGCGGAGCATCTCCTCGATCCCGGACGCCAGGACATGCTCCCGGTTGAACCGGTACTGGACGGCCTGCCCCACCCGGTCTGCCTCGACCAGGCCGGTCTTCACGAGGCGGTGGAGCACCGTCCGGACCTGGGCATGGGACCGGGCGGCCAGCCGCTCCACCGCTGCTCCGGTCAGCGGCCGCCGACTCCCGGCGAGAACGGCCAGGACGTCGGCGTCCACGGTCGGCGCGAGGCTTCGGAGCGGGTTCTGCAGATCCACGCCTTCTCCCGTCAGTATACCGACACTATAGTCGGGATACCGACAGGAGTAGACGCTCGCCCGGACCAGCCACTTCCCGGACCCGACTCCGGACAGCTCATCACCAGGCACCAACAGTTGAACGGTCTGGCTCGGGCCGGCATCGGACTGCTCGTCGGTGCGTGTGCCATTGGCCTACGCCGTATGTGCTACTACGAAGCACATGTCGCGGGACGGGGCCGAACGGGGATCACGGCTTGAGCAGCTCGTCGCCGCGGGAAGGGCCCGGCCTCCGCGAACGGACATCGCGAGCCTTCCCGGACCCGAGCCGGGGCCGAGCGTCAGCCAGGCCCTGGCCCAGCTACGGCATGCCGAACGCTCCTGAGGCGGCTACCCGGTTCCCAGCGTCAAGGCCCAGAGAGACTGCGCCGCCGCCCCTACGGCCCCTCCCCCTCTGGCCCCTCCCCCACCGGCCCCGGCGCCACGTCGCCATCGCCGGCGAGGAGCCGCTCGTCGGCCAGCACCGGCGCCGGCGTGGGCTGCCTGAGGGCCAGCACCAGCCCGTCGCTCGGCCGGCAGGAGATCACCTCGCGCCCCCGGGACGCCATGAGGTCCAGCTCGGCCAGGTAGGTGGCGCCCGAGCGACCCACCAGCCGCACGGCGATCACGTCGGCCCCGAGGCGCTGGATCGCGGTGGCCATGAGCTCGTGGGTCTGCGGCCGGGGATGGAGCACCCGGCGCAGGGCGTTGGCCAGGGCCACCCCCTCGGGCATCCCCACCCGGAAGGCCAGCTCGCGCATCGGCCCCTCGGCCTCCTGGAGCACCACCACCGGGACCTGGTCCGGCAGCTCCACCGTGACCCGCACCACGTCCATCACGCGGAACGTGGGCGCGCCGCCGTCCACCTCAGCCGCCGCGGCGGGCGTAGACGCTGAGGGCCACCCCCACGCCCAGGAAGAAGGCCACCACTGCCGTGCCCCCGTAGCTGATGAACGGCAGGGGGATCCCGGTAATCGGCATGAGCCCCATGGACATGCTGGCATTCTGGAAGGTGCTGAAGGCCATGAAGGTGAAGATGCCGGCGCAGAGCAGGCGGCCGAAGGCGTCGCGCGAGAGCTGGCCGGCCCGCAGCACCCGCCAGCAGACGATCGCCAGCACCGCCAGCACGGCGGTGGCGCCGATGAACCCGAGCTGCTCCCCCACCGCCGAGAAGATGAAGTCGGTGGACTGCTCGGGGACGTAGCCCAGGTTGATCTGCGCCCCGTGGAACAGGCCGGTGCCGGTCAGCCCGCCGGACCCGATGGCCGTCTTGGCCTGCTGGAGGTTGTAGATCGCCGCGCTCTGGGCCTGGCTGAGGTGCCGTGTGTCCTGGTGGAGGAAGCTGGTGATGCGGGTGATCTGGTAGTGGTGGAGGACGCCGGCGGCCAGGGCCGCCATCACCACCAGGACCGCCCCCACCAGCAGCATGACAAGGATGCGGTTGGGCAGCCCGGCCACCGCCAGCATCACTAGCAGGATCACGGACATGATGATCGCCGTGCCCAGGTCCGGCTGGACCAGCACCAGGGCGATGGGGATGCACGACATCACCAGCAGGCGGATCACGTCGCGCCAGGCCAGGCCCTCGGAGCGCCGGGAGCAGTAGGTGGCCACGGCCAGGATGAGGGCCAGGACCGCGATCTCCGAAGGCTGGATCTGCAGCGGCCCGAGCTTGAACCAGCGCTGCGATCCCTGTGTGGCCTTCCCCAGGCCCGGGACCATCACCGCCAGCAGCAGGAACACCGAGAACGCGTAGAAGAGCATGCCGATGGACTCGAGGCGCCGGTAGTCCACCAGCGCCATGACCGCCATGCCCACGATCCCCAGCACCACCCAGACCGCCTGGCGCTTCAGGTAGGTGGTGGGGCTCTCCCCGGCGGCCAGCAGCGGGCCCCGGGTGGCGGTGTAGACCATCACCACCCCGACCACCGACACCAGGAGCGACGCGCCGATCAGCACGAAGTCCACGCTGAGCACCCGGCGGTGGGCGGGCGCGACTCTGGGACTCGTGATCACCGGGCCTGCACCGGGAGACAGAATATCCGCCGTGCACCACCTCCCCACGTCGTTCCCCGGTTCCGCGCCATCCCGGCTGGTGGCCGCCGGTGGCGGGAGCGGCGGCGGCACGGGCGGCAGCGCGGGCGGCTCCGGCTGGCTGTACACCCTGCTCACGAAGGCCGGGCTGGACCCCTCCACCGCCCAGACGGTGGTGGAGTTCGTGGTCCGCCCCCTGGAGATCCTCCTCGTCCTGGTGGTGGCGGCCCTCGTCGCCCGCTACGGCGCCCGCGCCCTGCGCCGGGTGCTCGCCCGGGCCACCGGCCGGGTGGCCGCCCGCGGGGGCGAGGAGCGCGGCGGGGCCCGCGTGTCCACGGTGGTGGCGCTGGTGGCCAACCTCTGGCGCCTGTTCGTGGCCGTGGTGGCCGTGGCCATCGTGCTGGGCATGCTCGGCATCGACCTCACCCCGCTCCTGGCCAGCGCCACCGTCATCGGCGCCACCATCGGCTTCGGCGCCCAGTCGCTCGTGCGGGACTACCTCTCGGGGATCCTGCTCACCATGGAGGACCAGTTCGGCATCGGGGACACCATCACCGTGGACGACGCCACCGGCGTGGTGGAGGACCTGAGCCTCCGGGTGACGCGCCTGCGGGCCGCCGACGGATCCGTGTGGTACGTGCCCAACGGGGAGATCCGCCAGCTCACCAACTCGTCTCGGGGATGGGCCAAGGCCGTGGTGGACCTGCCGGTGGCGCCGGGCGACGCCGCGGCCCTGGACCGGGTGCGCGAGGCGGTGGCCGACGCCGCCCGCGAGGTGGCCGCCGGTCCCCACTTCGCGGCCACCAGCACCGAGCCGCCCGAGGTGGTGGGCATGGTGGCCGCCGGCGCCGGGACCTGCACGGTCCGGGTGGCGCTCAGGACCGTCCCCGCCCGGCGGACCGCCCTCGAGCGGGCGATGCGGGAGGCGGCGGTGGCGCGCCTCGCCGCCGACGGGCTCCTGCCCGACGGCGGGTAGCGGGCAGCGCCGGCGGCGCACGGGTCACAGCACGCGCCCCACCCTTGCCGCGCGTTCGGAGAGGACGTCGTGCATCCTCCCCACCATGTCCGAGGGTGTCGGTCCACCCTGTGCATCGCTGCACACCCCGTCCAGCGCACCGGGCATGCGGTCGGCGAGACCGGCCACCCTTGCCTGCACTTCACCGGGCGGCAGCCCGACATCTCCGGCCAGGCGCGCCCAGCAACGGGCGTCCACGGCGGTGAGGCGGCGCTCGCCCCCGATGGCCATCGCCATCTCCAGTGTGGCGTGGCGCAGCTCCGGGTCCTCGTACACGAGCGCCGAGGCGACGTCGTAGAGGGGAGCCAGGCGCACGGCTCGGCCGGCCAGCAGGAGGGAGAAGTTCTTGGCATGGGCGTCGGTGCCTCCCACGAGCCAGTGGAACGCCACCTGGTCCACAAGGGCCAGGACGGAGCGGCGCGCCTCGGCCGGGCCCTCCGCCTCCCAGAGGAGGTGGGCGATCCGCTTCACCCCGGGCCCGCCGGCGGCCTGGTACTTGCGCTCGGGAGGCACGCCGAGCGCCTGGCACATGTCCTCCTGGTGGACGCGGCGCCCCCGCCCGGCCACCTGCACCCGGTCGTAGCGCTCGACGACGAGCGTCCGGAGGCCGTGGACGCGGGCGATCGCGCTGCTGGCAGCCGGGATGCCCAACGCACGGGCCGTGGCGAGGCAGACGTGCTCGTTGACGTCGTGATCGGGGAACCCGGGGATGGCCGGCTTCAGGATGTGCGTCGTCGGCACGGAGCCCGAGGGACGTCCCCATCGCGCTCCGTCCCGAACCAGGGCGATCTTGGACTGTGCGCCCGTGAGCGAGAACTGGCCGCCGACCGGCCCGTAGTGCCAGCGGGTGGGGTCGGCTTGGAGACCTCGGAGCCACTCGCCCACGTCGCGGTCGGTGAGCCACTCCACCTCCCCCTCGCTCCGGGCGGCCTCGAACCGCTCGGAGCGGACGAACTGGACCGCGCCGGCCACGTCCTCCCCCACGGCCGCGAGGAGCGGGAACGGGTGCCTGGACCGGATCTCGAACTCCTGGCGCCAGCGGTCCAGCACCCGATCGCTGTCCGGGAGCAGCCCCTCCACGAACGGGGAGACCGATCGGTGCTCATGGTCGCGCACTGCCACCGGCATGGACAGGGAGAGCGGGGTGGCCCCGGCCGGCCGGTCCTCCTCGTACGAGAAGCGGAGCCGGCCGGCGCGGTTCATGTCGAGGGTCCCGGCCACCTCCCCCTCGAGGAGGACCACGAGTCGCTTCCCGTCAGCCATCGTCGTGCAGGCTGGCGAGGACGGCGTCCAGGTCGACGGCGGCCAACGGCCCTCTCTCCGGAGTGGCGACGTCGAGGGCGCACAGAAGCCCGAGCGCTCGCACGAGCCGGAGGACCATCCCGAGCTCCGAGCGGGGCGCTCCGGCCTCCACGGACGACACCCAGCGACGCGATGCCCCGACGCGGTCGGCAACCTGTTCCTGCGTGAGACGCAGTGCCCGGCGACGCTGCCTGAGCACGAGGCCGAGCTCTCGGGACGTGGAGACCGTGGGCACGGGGTACCTCCTGATGCAATCGTACGATCTCATCGTACCATGACATGGCACGATCACATCTAAAATTGGTACCGTTCGATTGCTTCCCAGTGACCGGCCAGCCTCATCACGGTGGGTGTATCCGAGCAAGGCTCCGAGGTGCCGGCAACCGGTGCATCCTTGGTCTCCGCCAGCTTCTCGACGACCCGAGGGACTTCAGGTCGCCGGCAGAGCTGAACCTCAGCCTCGATCAGCTCGCGGCGGGCTCGACGACCGGGTGGACCCACTCGGCCGGGAAGCCGATCTCCTGGGTTACCGGCTCCTCGACGTCGCCCACCAGCGTGATCCGTACGCTCACGATCTGGCGTTGCCCGCGGCCGAAGGCATCGACAACGGTGCCACGCTTGACGCCCATGCCGAAGGGGACCTCCACCTGCATGCCGGGACGGAACTTGGTCATCGGGCTCTCCTACCAGGGTCTGGTGCCGAACGTGCCGGCCAGGTGCTCGACCACCACGACATCCATCGTACCGGCCAGCGCGTCCAGGGTGCTCCGCCCTCGCCGGACCGTCCGGAGCGTGATCGGGTACCCGGCGGCGTCCACTGCTGCCAGCTTGTCCCGGTCGTCGTGGGCGACGGCGTTCCTCGCCCGGTTGAACCACCGGAGCCGCTCACGTCGCGCACGCACGCGACGATCACGATCCTCCATCGCCGCCCACAGGTCGAGACCGAACCGGGAGAAGTCGCTGCCCAGGGACTCCTCGTTCGCGTTCTGGCGGTCGAGGGCTCGCCCGACCTGGAGACCGCCGGCAAAGATCGCCGCCACCCGGGCGTCCGTGGGCTGGACCAGCCGGCCGAACGCGAAGGCCGTCGACTTGTGAAGGTCCTTGGCGAACCCCTGGAAGTGGGAGGCCAATCCCAGTACCAACGCCCGGTTGAGCTCGGCCGTGCGCCACCGCCGCCCAGAGCCCGCTCCCCCGAGCGCCGCATGAGCGGCGAACAGGTCGTCGAGCTGCCGCGCCCGTTCGACCTGCCAGCGTTCCAGCGCGAGTGAGGCCATCGGGGACTACGTCTACCCCCGCGTTGTGACACCCGCAGCGGAGCTCGTCGCCGCGCCGCGCACCGCCCGCCAGGATTGAGCGGCCCCGGCACGTCCCCTGTCAGCCGCCGCCCACAGGTCCGGTGGCCAGCCGGGCGGCGTCCCACATCACCCCCACCGGCGGCTCCAGGCCCGTCCACAGCGCCAGCTGGGCGGCGGCCTGGTGGACGAGCATGCCCAGCCCACCGAGCGTCGTGGCGCCGGCCGCCGCCGCCGAAGCCAGCCACGGCGTGACCGCGGGGTGGTAGACGAGGTCGACCGCCACCTGCCCGCCCCCGAGCGCCCCGCCGTCCACCTGCGCCGCCACACCCGCCACGCCGCCCACGCCCGCCATCCCCGCCGGCGTGGCCTCCACCACCAGGTCCGCCTCGGCGGCGTCCCCCGGCTCCCCCACCCGGCCCCGCCCCCCGGCCAGGGCCGCCGCGGCCACCGCCCGATCGGCCGTGCGGTTCACCACCACCACCTCGGCCGCCCCTGCCTCGGCCAGGGCCAGCACCACCGCCCGGGCGGCGCCTCCCGCGCCCACCACCAGGCACCGGCGACCGGCGGGGTCGAGCTCGGCACCCCGCCGCAGCGCCTCCAGGAACCCCCGGCCGTCGGTGTTGTCCCCCACCAGCCGGTCCCCCCGGCGCAGCACGCAGTTGACCGCGCCCAGCCGCGCCGCCACCGGCGTCAGCTCGTCCACGGCGGCCGCCACCTCCCCCTTGTGAGGCATCGTGACCGACACGCCCCGCACGCCCAACGCCCGCAGCCCGTCCACGGCTCGGCCGGCGTCGCCGACGGGCACCGGGAAGCCCACCGAGACCCAGTCGAGCCCCAGGGCGGCGAAGGCCGTGTTGTGCAGCAGCGGCGAGAGCGAGTGGGCCACCGGGTGGCCCATCACGCCCACCACGGCGGTGGCCGCCGAGGGCCAGCGACCGTCCGTGGGCCGGGCCGCGGCGGGCGGGCTCACCGGCGCCCCCCCCCGGTGCGCTCCCCGGCGGCCGGTGTCAGCCTCCATCGTCCAGCGCCGCCCGCAGCTCGCCCACGAAGGCCGCCGCCGCCTCCGGCCCGCCGCCGCCGAGCAGCCGCCGGACGAGCGCCGAGCCCACCACCACGCCGTCGGCCACCCGGCAGGCCTCCACCGCCTGGGCCGGGGTGGAGACGCCCACCCCTATGCAGGCCGGGAGGTCGGTGGCCGCCCGGATGCGCGCCACCACCGCCGCGGCGTCGGACCCGAGGGCCGCCTGCTCCCCGGTGACGCCCATCCGGGCCACGGCGTAGACGAAGCCCCGGCTGCGGGCGCAGATCCGCCGCACCCGCTCCTCCGGGGTGGACGGCGCCACCAGCAGCACCGTCGCCACGCCGGCGTCGTCCGCCTCCTGCGCCCACGGCCCCAGCTCCTCCAGGGGCAGGTCGGGCAGGATGGTGCCGGCGATCCCGGCCGCCGCCAGGGAGCGGGCCATGCGGTGGTGGCCGGCCCGGTAGACGAGGTTGTAGTAGGTCATCACCACCACGGGCACGCCGATGCCGGCCCGGGCCACGCCGTCGATCACGGCCTGGGGCGTGGTCCCCCGGGCGAGCGCCCGCACGGACGCCTCCTGGATGACCGGGCCGTCGATCATCGGGTCGGAGAAGGGGATGCCCACCTCCACCGCGTCGGCGCCGGCCGCCACCACGGCCTGGAGCACGTCCACCCAGTCGTCGTCGAGCCCGCCCATCAGGTAGGGCACGAGGAGCTTGGCCCCGGCCGCCCGCCGCGCCCGCAGGACCACCTCCAGCGTGCCCACGATCACCGGCTGCCGACCAGGGCTCAACCGCCGATCGCCGCCAGGAACGCGTCGGCTTCTTTGTCCGTAAGGCCTTCGACAACGAGGTCGTGGACCGAGCCCAGCGGCTCACCACCGGCCAGGAGCTCGTCGATGCTGTGGGCACGGTAGAACTCCCCGGGGCCCGGAGGTAGGCCTCGGTCGTCGAGGAATGCGGTATCCGTCGTCATGGCCACCTTCGATCGCCGGTCCCGGAAGCCTACCCGCGTCCCGCGCCCGCGCCCGCGCTCGGATGCGCTGGCGCACCGTGACGTCGCGGACGCGACACACCGGGTCGAACGGTAGCCTGGTGGTCGTGCCGAAGACCCAGCCTCGTGTGACTCGCCGGCAGATCGGTCCGGCGGAGGTACGGGCGGAGCTGGATGCGTGGGAGGCGAAGTACGGGGTGGGCTCGGACCGACTGGCCGACGCGTTCCGTGACCCGGCGACCGGCGCCCTGGTGGAGACCGACGACTTCCATTGCTGGAGCCAGGCGTATGACGCTTGGCTCCGCCTCCACGCTGGCTGAGCTTGTTCCCACCCTATGTCCACAGCGTTGATGAGGCGCTGGACTACCTCTCGACCTGGTGTGACATCATCGGCGGCGAGCCGTTGAGGTGACGGATCGGGGGAACTGACACGCGCGTCACCGCACCGGCCGGCCACGGGGCAGCCGTCTGCCTTCTGCCCCACCTGCCGGCCTCACTCGACCGCCGCCCGAGCGAAGGCCCGAACGGCTTCCTTCTGTATCGAACGAAGCCGCCGTGATCGTGCCCGGTTGCCCTCTTCGTCGGCCAGACCACCGAGGGCTTCGAGGACGAGTTGCGGTGCGTCGTCGCGCTGGGACTGGCTTGCCACGGCATGCACCACCCCGAAATCCCACGAGTCGTTCCCCAGCAGCATCCCAGCCATGTCGGAGGCGTCCTTCTTGCCCGGCAACGTGTCGGGGCGGTCGAGCCGGGCGGCGGCCTTCGCAACGAGGAGTGCCTCCCGGCTCAGCGTGGGGAAGCCGTCGATCTCGATGACGTGGTCCAGGAGGTGCTCCACTGGTAGCTGAAGGATGGCGCCGAGTCGCGAGCGGTATGGCGCGTAGACGTCGAGATGGATGCCGTCGTACTCGCCCCGCCATTTGGGGCTTCCGAAGTGGGCGTTCTCCGAGAGATCCAGGGCCTCTCGCATGTCGGATAGCTCGTCCAGGGGGACGATGAGGTCGATGTCGTGGCTCCGGGCCGCCCTGCTGTGGAGCCACGCCGCCCACCCACCGATGAGCACGGCGCCGGGATAGCTTTCATGAACCTCAAGGTAGATCCCCCAGGACCTCTCGACATCTTCGACGGCGTAGAACTCAGATGGCACTGGCCATCTC
>JBOGGH010000033.1:0-12105 GCA_050743905.1 Acidimicrobiales bacterium | reverse complement strand
ACGCTCGGCGGGGACGAGGCGCTCCGGTCGGTGGCGGCGGAGGTGGAGCGGACGGCGGACCTCCTGGCGGGCCTCCCCGTCCAGGCCGAGGGGCCGAGGTTCGACCCGGCCGGCGGCGGGGACGGGGGCGACGGCGGGGCCGGTGGGGCCGCCCTCCACCGGGTGATGCCCTTCGACATGGTGGTGGGCCGGTGCAACCCGACCGCCCCGCCGGTGACGATCACCTTCCAGCCGCCGCTCGCGCTCGGGGTGGCCACGTTCGCCGCCACCCACGAGGGCGCGCCGGGATGGGTCCACGGCGCGGCCGTGGCGGCGGCGTTCGACATGGTGCTCACGGCGGCCAACCTCGTCCACGGCGTGGCCGGCCCCACCGTCTCGCTCTCGCTGCGCTACCGGCGCCCGACGCTGCTGGCCCAGGAGTGCCGGTTCGAGGCGTGGGTCGAGTCCGTGAAGGGCAAGCGGGTGCGAACCCGCGGGAGGCTCGTGCAGGACGCGGGGACCACCGTGGAGGCCGAGGGCGAGTTCGTCTCGCTGCGCTACGAGGACATCCAGGCGCGCACACCGGGCACCGGCAACGCCGCCGGCCTGGGTGGCGCGGCTGCGCCTACGTGAGCAGCTTGGCCTTCTGGGCCTGGAACTCGTCCTCGCTGATGGCGCCCTGGTCGCGTAGCTGGGCCAGCTTCGCCAGCTCGTCGGCCGTGCTGCCGCCGGACGCCGTCTTGCGGACGTAGCTGTCGAAGGCCTGCTGTTGCTGCTGCGCCGCATCCACGGACCGCTGCTGCATCTTGCCGCCCCGGGCGATCAGGTACACGAGGACGCCGATCAGCGGGAGGAGGATGATGAAGACCACCCACAGGGCCTTGGCGAACCCGCCCATGTCGTGGCTCCGGAAGACGTCCATGAAGATGTAGATCAGGAGCCAGATCCACAGGACGAAGGCGAAGACGAGGAACATCGTCCAGAAGATGTTCAGCAGCGGGTAGGTGTACGCCAGCATGTGCGCCCTCCTCGTTCCCGGCTCGGTGTGGGATCCCGAGCCGTCGACGTGCTTACCACAGCCCGCGCGCCACGCCACGGCTTTCCCGCCCGGCCCGGGTGCCGGCCGGCGCGCCGTCAGCGGTAGCCGTGCTCGTAGCGGTCGTGGCGCCGGAACCACCCGAGGTCGCCCTCGTTCCGGCCGAGCGGGGCCCGGTCGAGCCACTGCCACATGGGCCAGAGCGCGTCGAGCCCTCGGGCGTAGGCCGAGTAGGTGTGGTACACCACGCCGTCCTCCAGGGCGAAGGCGCTCATGCCGGGCTGCTCGCCGGACCACTCGCGCCAGTTCACGTCGGCCGCCTCGAGCTCGGCCTGGTCCCGGTAGTTGTACTCGACCGGCGCCACCGAGACGTCGATCGTGACGTGGAAGTCGTAGTTGAAGTCGCTCGGCGCCGAGGACGCCCACGGGAAGTCCCACCCCATCCGGTCCCGGTAGGCCAGGAGCTTCTCCAGCGGCGCTCGGGAGACGGCGGTGAAGGCGACGTCGTGGTTCTGGAGGTGGAGGTGGGTCCCGTTGAAGCCGTCGGCCAGCGACGAGCAGCTCGGGCACCCCTCGTCCCAGTCCGGGTCGAGCATGAAGTGGTAGACGAGGAGCTGCGACCGGCCCCGGAAGAGGTCGGCGAGCGTGGCCTCCCCGCCCTCGGTGTCGAAGGCGTACGCCTTCTCCACGGGCACCCACGGCAGCTCCCTGCGCCGCCGGGCTACGTCGTCACCGAGGCGGGTGAGCTCCTTTTCGGCACCGAGCAGCTCGAGCCGGGCCCGGAGCCACTCGTCGGGGGTCCCGGTGGGGTGCGAGGTCATGGTGTCCTCCCTGTGGGGTCCTGCCGGTCCGGTGCCGGGGGAGCGGTCCCGCCGGTGCCCATCTTCCCGCGCCGCGGGCGTGCCGTCACCCCGGGGCGGCCGCCCGGCGCCGGTCGTAGAGGCGGACGGCCCAGAGGTAGGAGGGGACGGCGATGCCCACGCTCCACGCCACGGCGGCGACGGCGTGGCCGGCGACCGGCCCGCCGGCCAGCAGGCTGCGCACGGCGTCGACCGCCGGGGTGAACGGCTGGTACCGGGCGAACTGGCGCAGGCCCGCCGGCATGGTGGCGGTGGAGACGAAGGCGCTGCTGAGGAACAGCAGGAGCAGGAGGACCATCGGCGTGTTGCTGGCGGTCTCCACGCTCTTGGCGGCGAGCCCGAGGGCGACGGCCAGCCAGATCAGCGCGAAGGCGAACAGGGCGAGGATCCCCGTCGCGGCGAGCCACTGGAGCGGCCCGGTGGTGGAACGGAACCCGATGCCGAGGGCCACCCCCACGAGGACGGCCATGCCGGCGAGGGTCTGGAGGAAGGTCCCGAGCACGTGGCCGGTGAGGACCGAGGCGCGGGCGATGGCCATGGTGCGGAAGCGGTCGATGATGCCGCCGGTCATGTCCATGGCGACCATGATCGAGGTCCCCTGGACGGCCGAGGCCACCGTGATCAGGAGCAGCCCGGGCACCACGTAGTCGAGGTAGGCGCTCCGCCCGTCGCGGGGGCCGAGCCCGGCGCCGAGCTGCCCGCCGAGCACGTAGACGAAGAGCAGCAGGAGCACGATCGGCATGCCCACGAGCATCACGGTCATGGACGGGTAGCGGAGCTGGTGCTTGAGGTTGCGGCGCAGCATGATCCGCGAGTCCACGAGGCTGGAGGCGAGCGTGCTCATCGTCCTGGTGCTCCTTGGGGGGTGGGGTCCCGGCGGGGCTCGGCGGCCACGTGGCTGCCGGTCACCGCGAAGAACACGTCGTCGAGGTCCGGGGTGTGGGTCGACAGCCGCTCGACCTCGATGCGCGCCTCGTGCAGGCCGTCCAGGAGCTCGCGCAGCGAGCCCACGGTGCCGTCGGCGGGGACCTGGAGGACGAGCTGGTCCTGGTCGCGTGCGGCCGCCGGGACGAGCTCGGCCGCGGCGCGCAGCGGGCCCGGGCCGGTGAAGTGGAGGCGGACGTGGCCCCCGGGCACGCGTCGCTTCAGCTCGGCGGGCGTGCCCTCGGCCACGATCCGCCCCTGGTCGAGGACGGCGACCCGGGACGCGAGCTGGTCGGCCTCGTCCAGGTACTGGGTGGTGAGCAGGATGGTGGTCCCGGCTGCCGCGAGGCCGCGGATGATCTGCCACATGGTCCTGCGGCTGCGCGGGTCCAGCCCGGTGGTGGGCTCGTCGAGGAAGATCACCCGCGGCCGGTCCACGAGGGTCATCGCCAGGTCGAGGCGCCGCCGCATCCCGCCCGAGTAGGTGGAGAGGAGCTTGCGGGCGGCGTCGGCCAGGTCGAACTGCTCCAGCAGCTCGGCCACCCGCCGCCGTCCCTCCTCACGGCCGAGGTGGCGGAGGTCGGCCATGAGCTGCAGGTTCTCGGCGCCGGTGAGCAGGTTGTCCACCGCCGAGAACTGGCCCGTGACCCCGATCACGGCACGCACCCCGTCCGGGTCCGTGGCCACGTCGCGCCCGGCGACACGCATGGTGCCGGCGTCGGCCGGGATCAAGGTGGACAGGATGCGGACCACCGTGGTCTTGCCGGCCCCGTTCGGGCCGAGGAGCGCCAGGATCGTGCCCTCCTCCACGGCCAGGCTCACCCGGTCGAGCACCACGTGGTCGCCGAACGACTTGCACACGGCCCGGGCGTCGATCCCGGTCGCCTCGGCCCGGCCGGTCACGTCCTGGCCTCGTCCCGCGGCGCGGCCGGGCCGTCGGGCAGCTCGCCGGCGGCCCGCAGCGCCTCCCGGCGCGCCTTCCACTCCTGCCCGGTGAGGGGCAGCCGCTCCACCAGGAAGTCGGCGAACGCCGCCCACTCCAGGAGGATGGCCTGCCGCTCCCGGGGCTCGCCGGCCACGACCGCCAGGCCCTCCCGGGCGAGGTCGGCCATCTCCTGGTACTCGGTGACGTCGAAGCCCATGGCCTGGGAGGACGACATGTCGAGGCGCACCCGGTCCATCCGCTCGCCCGCCGCCCGGGAGCGCTGGATGAGCCCGATCGTCTCCAGCGTCTTCACGGCGCCGGCGATGGCGCTCCGGCTCGCCAGCAGGGCGTCGGCCAGGCCGCCGATGCTCTGCTCCCGCGGGTCGCACACCGCCAGGTACCCGATCAGCCGGCCCACCATCGGGGCCATGGCGTAGCGGCGGGCGTAGAAGCGACCCACGTGGTCGGCGAACGTGATCTCCCCGTCGCTCGGCATGCGCTGCACGCTACACAATTGCCTGAGATAACACAAATCTGTGGCATCTCAGGGTGGAGTGTGGCGGCCGGGGGGGGCTGGGAGGTGGGGGAGCCGCGTGGGCCGGCCGGGCCGGGTGACCCGGGCGGGCGGTGGCCCGGGCGGGCGGTGGCCCGGGCGGCTGCCGCCTAGCACTGTCTAAGGGCAGGTCATCACGGCTTAGAAAGAGCTAGGCTGACGACCGTGCAGCGGCGGGAGAACCCGTACACGCCCGGAGCGGGCCGCAAGCCGCCCTACCTGGCCGGCCGGGACGCGGACCTGGAGGAGTTCGGCTCGTTGATCGAGATCCTCTCCTCGGGCGGCGCCGACCGCAGCCGCATCTTCTACGGCCTGCGCGGGGTGGGCAAGACCGTCCTCCTGATGGAGCTGGACGTCCTCGCCTCCGAGGCCGGGTGGGCCACCACCGACGTGGTGGAGGTGGGCTCCCGGCCCGACTTCCGCGCCACGTTCGCCCAGATGGCGTCCCGGCTGCTCCGGGAGATGAGCCGCAAGCACCGTATCCGCGACCGCGTGGCGCGGGCGCTGGGCGTGGTGAAGGCGTTCAGCGTGGTGGGCCCCGGGGGCGTCCAGCTCAAGCTGGACGTGGACGCCGTCACCGGCGTGGCCGACTCGGGGGACCCCGAGCAGGACCTGGTGGAGCTGTTGCGCGAGATTGGCGAGACGGCGGCCAGCGCCGGCGTGGGCGCGCTCTTCCTGATCGACGAGATGCACAACCTGGACGCCGCCTCGCTGGCCGCCGTGTGCATGGCCTTCCAGGCGGTCAGCCGTGAGGCCCTGCCGGTGGCGCTGGCCGCCGCGGGCCTGCCGGACCTGCAGGTGCGCCTGATGCGGGCCAAGCCGTACGCCGACCGCCTCTTCGAGTACCGGGAGCTGGGCAGGCTGCGGGATCCCGAGGCCCGGGTGGCGCTGGTCAAGCCGGCCGCGCTGCTCGGCGTGGAGCTCACCGCCGACGCCGCCGAGCACGTGGTGCGCCTGGCGGCCGGCTACCCCTACTTCCTCCAGGAGTACGGGCGGGAGCTGTGGAACGCCGCCGAGGCGTCGCCGATCGGCATGGTCGACGTGGACGAGGTGCACGACCTGGTCCAGGACCAACTGGCCCACACCTTCTACGGCACGCGGTTCGAGATGGCCACCGATGCCGAGCAGCGCTACCTGGCGGCCATGGCGTCGCTGGGCCCGCCGCCCTACGCCACCGCCGAGGTGGCGCGGGCGTGGGGGGCGGAGAACCAGCGCCAGACCTCGCCGCACCGGGACAGCCTCATCCAGAAGGGCCTCGTCTGGTCGCCCCGGCGGGGGCAGGTGGACTTCACCGTGCCGCGCTTCGCCGAGTTCCTGCTCGACCACCACCCGATCGAGGGCTTCCGGGAGGAGTGACGGCCGCGGCGTGGCGTCCCCGGACCGGGGACGGCTGGGGGAGCCCTGCCGAGGCTCGACTCGGCCCCGGCCGAGGGGCCTGAATATGCCTTGACAGATATATACTCAGAAGGGCATACTTTTGGCATGCCGCCGGGTGCCACGGTCGAGACGATCGCCGAGCCGAGCCGGCGCCGGATCCTCGACGCGCTCCTCGGCGGCGAGCAGCCGGTCCAGGTGCTGGCCGATCGCCTGGCCATGAGCCAGCCGGCGGTGTCCAAGCAGCTCCGGGTCCTGCGCGAGGCCGGGCTGGTCCAGGTCCGGGCCGACGGGCAGCGGCGCATCTACCGGGTGCGCCCCGAGCCGCTGATGGAGCTGGACCGGTGGCTCGAGCCCTACCGCCGGATGTGGCAGGAGAGCCTCGATCGCCTGGCCGACCACCTCGACCGGCGCGACCGGCGCGACCCCCGACCCTGACGAGCCCCTGCACCAACGAGCCCCTGCACCAACGAGCCCCGACCCTGACGAGGAGGAGACCATGGACCACGACGAGGCCACGCTGGCCCGTGCCGGCGAGCGGCCGGTCCTCCGCTTCGAACGCCACCTCCCCCAACCCGTCGAGGCGGTCTGGCGCGCCGTGACCGACCCGGTGGCGATGCGCTCGTGGTTCCCCACCCGCATCGAGATCGGCGAGTGGAGGGTGGGCGCCACCCTGACCCACCACTTCGACGGGCACGACATCGGTCCGCTCCCTGGCGTGGTGGTGGTCTGGGACCCGCCCCACCGGGTCCGCTTCACCTGGGGCGGGGACACCATCGGCTTTGAGCTGGCGGCGGCACCGGGGGGTGGCACCGTCTTCGTGCTGACCGAGGAGCTGAGCGCCGACCACGCCGCCCGCAACGCAGCCGGGTGGGAGGCCTGCCTGGACCAGCTCGTGCCGCGGACCGACGGCCCGAGCTGGCAGGAACGGTTCGAGCACTACGTGGCGGCCTTCGAGCCGGTCCTCGGCGAGCAGGAGGGGCCGCCGGCCGGCTACCGCGCCACCACCGCGGACTGAGGCAGCGCTAGGCGGTGCGGGGCGCGGCGCCCAGGCTCACGGGAAGCGCTCCCAGGTGGTCTGGCTGAAGTGATCGCCCTTGCGGAAACCCAGGCCCCGAGCCGGGCGCACCCGGAACACGAGCACGCGGCCACCGGCGTCCCGGTCGCTGAACGCCCCGTCGCGCACCACGAAGTCCCACGGCCCGTTCGGGTACGTGGCCGCGAACGTCGTGGCCACCGGCTCGAGCTCGGCGTGGTCGGTCACCGGTTCGGCCCGGCCTTCGAGGACCACGTCCAGCGCTCCCTCGGCGAGGTCGCTGCACCCGGTGGTCAGCACGCAGGACGGGTTCACGGCCAGGTTCTTCGCCTTGCGCTCGTCGGGCCCGGTGGCGAACCAGAGCGCCTCCGCGTGCCAGACGGCGATCAGCGGCGTGACGTGCGGACGGCCGTCGGGGCGGACGGTGGAGAGCCAGTACGTGTCCGCGGCGCGCAACTGGTGCTCTCGCCGGGATACCGCGTGGGGTCGAACGCCGAGCCGGTGCCGGCGAGACCCTCGTCGAGCTGGACGCGCAGCCGCATCCCTCTGTCCTTGCCGAGGAGCCACCTCACGGGGAGGTCCCGCGCCCACCAGGCGGAAATTTCCCAGAACACCGGCTGTCGGAATGCACGCCCAGTAGCTGGGCGCAGTCCGGCTACGGAGTCGTCGACATTCTGCGGTCCGAGCCGACGAACCAATCGT
This sequence comes from Acidimicrobiales bacterium, assembly GCA_050743905.1. GTDB lineage: Bacteria > Actinomycetota > Acidimicrobiia > Acidimicrobiales > RAAP-2 > JBOGGH01. The sequence continues at coordinate 4,716 of JBOGGH010000033.1, read as the reverse complement.
CGTTGACCACCCCCATTCGGATCGATATCATCCACATCGACGCACACAAGCGACTTGTTTGTCTGTTCACGATCAGGGGAGGGCGGCGATGGTGCCGAACGGGAAAAGTCGGAGAATGAGGAAGCTCGTCACCTACGGAGGTGCGGCTGCGGTAGCGAGCGCAGGATTCGCCGGGGCGTCCGTCGCCGTGTCCGCCCCTGCGAGCGCCGCGGGTGGGGACTACTGCGGGGTGTCGTGCTTCCTCTACCTGACAAGCCCCAGCAGCGGGCACATCCTGTATACGGGAGTACGGTCGTTGACCGGCCAGCGTGGCACCGTCTGCAACGTCGCTCTCTACCAGGGCAGTGGGGTTGTCGTAGGCGGCGCGATCTCCCAAGGGCCGCAGGTCACATGTGTTGGCTTCAACCAACAGGAGACATTCGACGCGGGAGCCAAGGGAGGAAACTACTCAGGGGCGTGGACCGTAGCCCTTTGGGTGAGCGGCAACGTCGTCGGGTCGTTCACTGACACGTATCCATTCTGATCGCCGTTCAGGCTGCCAGGTGGGGTGGGTCGGTGCGGCCCCTGTTCCGGCTGGACCGAGTGAGATGTCGTGACGTCCAGTAACGCATCGGACCCGGTCGTCGGCCACGCGGGGGCCGATGCGGGCTCACCCGATCCGTTCTCCGTGGAGCTCGGTGTACGCCTCCGTGCGGTGGTGCCCGCTGACGTTCCCTGGATGTTCAAGGTCGAGACCCACCCGTCGGTGATCTGGCGCTTCCGTCTCGGTGGCAAGGCGCCATCGATCGGCCAATACCAGGGGCTGGTCTTCGACAACACCCTGGACCAGGCCGTCATCATGCCAAGCCAGGGACGACAACCCCTCGGTTTCGTGTATGCGTCCAAGTACGACCCTTCGAACGGCACCGCCGAGTTCGGGCTGGTGGCCGATCCGGAGAACCCCGGATCAGGACTCGTCCTCCACGGTGCGATGCTGTTCCTCGATCGGCTGTTCCGGCAGTTCTCGCTGCGCAAGCTCGTGAGCGAATTGATGGAGTTCAATCGCGACCAGTTCGCCAACGGCGAGGGCGCCGAGGATTTCGGCGGCATGTTCTCCTTCGAGACGAGGTTCGACAGCTACTACTACCTGAAGGGTCGCTACTGGGACCGGTACCACCTGGCGATCTTCCGGGACAATTGGTTCGCGCACCGCGACCAGATGATCGCGTCGGCATCCCGCAGGCTGGAACGCCTCCGGGCTCGCGTCCAGGCCGAGGGCACTCGAGCGTCCGATGGACGGCAGGACCTGGCCGCGGTCGCCGATGAGGGCGCTCCCGAAGCCCAACAGGTTGACCCTGACGCGTCACGTGCCGACGTTCGCAGGATCGCCTTGGAGACGGGATTGTTCGCACTCCGTCCCGTGACGCCTCAGGACGAGCCATGGTGCTTGTCGATGCTGGAGCAGGCGTCGGGCACCGGCTCTCTCCGACGGAACATCCCCACGTTCGGTCCCAAGGAGGTGGAAGCCGAGCTCTGGTTCGGGGTGCTCGCGCAGTTCGTCGCCTGGGACAAGCCAAACGGGTTCCCGGTCGCGTTGATCTCAGCGTACGACGTGCAGGGTGCGCATGCGCTGGCGAGCATCCACGCGACCCTGGATCCCGCGTTCGCCACGCTCGATGTCTGCGTCGAGATCCTGCCCCTGTTCGTCCAATACGTCTTCAATTGCTGGCCGTTCCGCAAGATCTACATCCGCTACGCCTCGGGAGCACCCGAGCTCGATCGCTGGCACGCTGCGTTCCAGAGCGACGGTCGATCGTTGTGGGAGCGCGTCGGAGTCCAGGTCGATCAGCTCAACGTCGCAGGCGCGTATTCAGACGTGGAGACCTACGAGCTGACGAGGGAGCGATGGGAAGCCGCGGCGCAGGAGGTCTGGGATCGCTGCGGATCCCGACCGGTCCCCGCAGACTGAGGCGCAAAGGGCGAGCCAATTCGCCCCGCGACACCACCTGCCGGGACGACGTGGTTACAGCCGTCGAGGCTCGGGCTGCCGGCGGGGGAGGGCCGGTGCTCACGGTGAAGGCGGTCCATGGGGCGATGGCCTCTGACCGGACCCCGCTGGTCCCGGGCGACGGTCGCCCACACGATGTCACAGACGACCCGCCCGGCCCGGCGGCCGTCGTACCTGCAGCTTGAACGGGCGAAACCGGACCCGTACCGGGTCGTGCCCCCTCGTGAGGGAGTGGGAAGCTCGTAAGAGTTTCGCGGTACAATACCCTGCCGTCGGAACCCGACCTGTGGATCGAGCCGACCGCTCGACGTCATGGGATCGGCGACGACGACATACGACTCGCGCTGGCACACCCCGGTTACGTGGGAGCCGACCCCGACGTACTGGATGACGACACTCCCATGACCTCGATCCTCGGCCCGGAGCGCGCCGGCAGCCGACTGGAGCTGGCGGCACTGGTGGCCGACGACGGGACCGTGGTCGTCGTGCATGCCATGTCCATGCGAGCGACGTACGCACGTCCGTGGCCCGGAGGACGGAGGTCCCGACCATGACCACCAAGCGCCCACCCCTCACGATCGGCGGCCGACCGATCACCGACGAGCTGGTCGAGAAGGCAGCGGAGCAGGCGGAGGCAGGCCTGGACACCGAGCACCTCGTCCGCCGGCCCGGTGGCCGTCCCCTTCTCGGTTCGGCGCCGGCTGGGAACATCTCGGTCCGGTTCCCGCCCGAACTGCGGGACCAGCTCCGGGCCCGAGCCCAGGCGGAACACGTCGGCGAGGCCGAGGTGATCCGCCGCGCCGTGCACGACTACCTGGAGCGCCCCCGGGCCAGCTGAGCGGGTGCGACATCTGCTGGGATCTCCACGAACGGGATCTCGCCGCACTCCGGGCCGAATGGACGCTCGACCAGGGTGTCATCGAGAAGGACTACGTCCTGGGATGGCTCCTGGCCGGCATCGTCAACCATGCGGATCTGAGCCGCACCTGGATCTTCAAGGCGACGGGATCTCGTTACGCGCTCTCGCGCAGCCGTGCCCCGTTGGAGTTGATGTCGACGGTGAAGTCCTCGCCGAGCGCAGCGGCGAGCCGTACCAGGGTGGACAGGGAAGGCTCGTGCTCGCCCGACTCCAGTCTGGCCACATGCGGCTGGCGCATACCGACCAGCCGGCCAAACGCGGTCTGGGTCAGGCCGTGCTCGTTGCGGTAGCGCAGGACCCGGATGGCGATGTCGTTGGCGAACCGGGTCCGCTCGTACTCGGCCCGGTAGGCCGGGTCGGCCATGTCCCGCTCGTGGAGCTCCTCGGCCGTGGTCAGGTCCGACAGCTTTGCCATGATCGTCACTCCTCCAACTCACTCAATCGTCTCGTTGCTGCTGCGCAGGCCCGGGCGAAGCCGGAAAGGTCGTGCAGAGCCTCCGGGGCGACGGCGGCGATCACGAACCGCTGGCCGACGAGGCGGTACAGGGCTCTCCACGGGCTACGTCCCGCTCGCGGCCGGAGCTCCCGCAGCCCGGAACTTCCTTGGACTGCGCTGGTATGCGGGTACCCGAGTGCCTACCCGATGGCCTGAAGCTTCAGCGTCGCGTTGTAGAGGGCCTGACGCTCCCTTGCCGGGAGTCCCTCGCGCTCCTGGACTGCATCGGGGTGGCACACGATGGTCCACACCGACGAATTATACCATGGTTGGTATCAGCGCCCGTCCTCCAGTCCCGGCTTCTGGGGCTGATGCGGCGGTCGGGCACTGACGATGAGCCGCTATCCGTAGTCGACGGTCTTGCACCCGAGGAGGTCTCGCTGCCGGCGCGCCCAAGCACCTGAGACGAGATCTGCATGCAGGCGGCGCATGCGGCCGCTGCCGCAGCGAGGACGTCGAGGCGCACGGGAATTGGAAGGGGCGGCCGCACCAGGCACAAGGCGGGCAACGTCATGGTGCGGGCACCTGGACGTCCACGAGCTGGCCGGAGCCCGTACGTGGTCGAGCACATCCTCGTGGCCGAGGAGATGCTGGGCCGTTACCTCGTCGGAGGTGAGTCCGTACACCACCGCAACGGCGTCCGGGACGACAACCGGCCCGAGAACATCGAGTTGTGGACGCGCCCCCGTCCGTCCGGCATCCGGGTCAGTGACGCTGTGGGCGCGGGAGATCCTGGCCAGGTACGAACCCGACGGGGATCTCGCACCTCCAACAGCGTTCTGACCGACGCGTGGCGTGGCCAAACCGCTCTTGGAGGTGGCGGGAATCGAACCCGCGTCCTCCGGCGACTCAATGGGCCTTCTCCGAGCGCAGCCGGCATGGGATTGTCGGGGGCGGCGCCACTGCCGGCGACAGCGCCGCCCCGTATCCGGCTTGGTGTCCCCGGGGGCCCGCCAGAACGGCTTCCCGGGTAAGCCCTACTTGATGACGCCCGTGTACCAGCCCGTAGGGCTGAGGCTGGACGGACGTCGCTACTGTTTAGGCAGCGAGCGCGAGCTGAGGCTCGGCGTTTGTTTTTGGTTCCGGCTCTTTAACGTGGCTCCGGAGACCACGGCTCGCTTCTCCCACATCGACTACCGGAGTCGAGACCGTTCACCCCCTTGTCCGGGTACCTCCAGCCGCCCGGTCGGACGGCGGGACCAGTGTACCGGCCACCGGCACCGGTCCCAGCCGCGCCCGCCGCCCGCCGCCCGCCACCCGCCGCCACCCGGCCAGCCGCCAGCCGCCTCAGTGCACCGACCCCCACCGCTCGGC
>JBOGGH010000032.1:0-12106 GCA_050743905.1 Acidimicrobiales bacterium | reverse complement strand
GCCGGAACGGGCGGCGGCCCGCACCGGCACCCCGGCCAGGTCCACCAGGTTGAGCACGTTGGTATAGACGAGCTCGGCCGAGAGGTTGAAGGCCAGCACGTCGAAGGCGCGGGCCGGCAGGTGCCCCTCCACCGAGAACAGGGGGACGCCGGCGGCCCGCATGGCCTCCTCCATGTCCACCCAGGGGGCGTAGGCGCGCTCGGCCAGGGCGTCCTCCCGGTCGTTCAGGAGCTCGTAGAGGATCTGCAGGCCCTGGTTGGGCAGGCCGATCTCGTAGGTGTCCGGGTAGACCAGGAGCCAGGCCGCCCGTCCCGGCCCGTGGACCGGCGCCCGGGCGCCCTGCTCGCCGCCGATGTAACGGGCGGGCTTCTGCACGCCCAGCAGCAGCGGCTCGATCCGTGGCCACAGCGTCTCCATCCCGGGGGAGTCTACGGCCCCGCCGGGTGGTGGCCCCGCCCCGCTACCCCCCGCTACCCCCCGCTGCCGGGCGGCGGCAACGGCACGGTGGTGGGCGGGGTTGTGGACGCCGGCTGGGACGGCGTGGGCGTGGCCACTGTTGTGGTGATCGGGTTGTGGTACAGGTAGTTGAAGATCTGGGCCACGGCCGGGGCGGCGGCGTCGGCCCCGTAGCCGCCCTGGGCGATCGCCACCGCCACCACGTACTGGTGCTGTGAGTTCGTGGGCCCGAAGCCCACGAACCACGAGTTGGGCTCCTTCACTGTTGTGGCTGTGAGGTCGGCGGTGCCGGTCTTGCCGGCCAGCGGGTAGCCGTGCAGTGTGAAGTCGATGTCGGTGTGGAAGGTTGTGTAGCCGGTGCCCGACGACGATGTGCTGACCACCCCCTCAAAGCCGGCGAGCAGGGCTGTGTAGTCGCTGATTGTCACGTGGCCCAGCTTCTTGGGCTGGAGCTTCTGCACCACCTTGCCTGTGGTGCCCACGATCTCGTTGGCCACCTCGGGCGCGTACCGTGTGCCGCGGTCGGCGAAGGTGGCGTAGGCCTGCGCCTCCTCGATGGGGGTGACCACGGTTGTGGCCTGGCCGAACGCCATCTCGATGTTTGTGCCCACCTGCCATGTGCCGTTGGTGTATGTGCTCGGGTGGGCCTGGTGCTCCTGCTTGATCTTGGCCGGGGTGGCCACCGAGCCCTGCACCTCGTCCGGCAGGTCGATGTGGGTGAGCTCGCCGAAGCCGTAGGCGTTGGCCGTGTCCTGGACGGGGGTCTGCCCCTGGGATCCGGCGGTCCAGGCGTTCCAGAACCGGAAGCCGAGTGTGTAGAAGAAGTAGTCGTCCGACCTGGTGATCGCCTGGGTGACGTTGACCGTGCCCTCGTCACCGATGGCTGTGGCGTCCTTGAATGTGCAGCCCTCGGTGCAGTTGGGCACGTGGAACTTCCCCGTGTCGTCGACCGTCGAGTACGGCGTGATCAGCCCGCTGTTGAGGGCGGCGGTGGCCGTGGCCAGCTTGAAGGTGGACCCCGGGGTGTAGAGGCCCTGGATGGCGTTGTCGTTCAGGGGGCAGGCGTACGAGGTGGGGGGATGGCACGTGGCGGAGAGCGCCTGGTAGGCGCTTGTGGAGATCCCGCCCACCCATGTTGTGAGGCTGTAAGTGGGCGAGGAGGCCAGGGCCAGCACCGCCCCGTTCTCCACGTTGAGCACCACGGCGCCGCCGTCTGTGGCCGCCGGCGTGCGGCCCGCTGTCGTCCGCGAGCGGTCGGCGGCCATGGTGGATGTGAGGGCCTGCTGGACGGCCTGCTGGAGGCCCACTGTCACGTTGAGCACCACGGTGTCGCCCTGTGTGGGCCGTCGTGTGCGCAGGGTGCCCACCACGTTGCCCTGGGCGTCCACGGAGAGTGTCTGGGTGCCCGCCTTGCCGCGCAGGTAGTGCTCGTACTGCTCCTCCACCCCGGTCTTCCCGATCTGGCTGGACTGGGTGTAGCCCTGGCCCGGATGGGCCTTCAGATCTGTGCCGGTGACGGATCCCACGTAGCCCAGGATGTAGGTACCGGTGGACCCGCCCTGCGGGTACTGGCGCTGGGTCACCTGCTGCACGGAGACCCCGGGGTACTCGGACCGGTGGCTGTCCAGGTACTCCACCGTCACTGTGGGCGCTGTCTGCATGATCGGCACCGGCTCGTACGGGCTGTACTGCACGTCTGTCAGCGCCTTCTGCACTGTGGCGGGCGGCTCTGTGACCAGCGCCGCCACCTTGCCGATCACCGACGGGTGCTGGGACGCCTCCACCCGGGAGAGGACGATCTCCTTCTGGGTGCGGTTGCCGGCCATCACCGTGCCCCGCCGGTCCACGATGAGGCCGCGGGGCGCCGGCACGGTGACGGTGCGGGTCTGGTTGGCGTTGGCGGCCTGGGTGTATGTGCGCGAGTGGAGGACCTGCAGGCTCCACAGGCGCAACACCATCACCACGAACAGCACCAGGACCACCAGGCCGATGACCTTCAGCCGGAGCAGGGGGCGGGACGGGGTCTCCTCTGGCGACGCCACCACGGCGGCCACGTTCATGCTGCGGCGGGGCCGCATGCGCGGCTGGCGGGCGGCCGGCCGGCGGGCCCGCGCCCGGGACGCCTGGCGGTCCGACGGGGGCTTGGCGTAGTAGCGCTCGCCGCGGAAGGGGTGGCGGAGGGTGTGCCGCCTCACCAGCGGCTCCCGGCGGCGCGGGTACGGGCCCGCTGGCCGGAGGACGGCCCCAGCACCCAGCCCATCACCCGGACGGCCGGCGTGGCCAGCACGGCGTTGGCCACGGCCACCACCAGCACCACGGCCACCAGGTCGACCTGGACGAACTGTCCCTCGCCGAGCACCGCCCCGAGCACGGCGTACAGCATGACCCACGCGGCGCTGGCCGCGAGCGCGACCAGCGGCGGGAACCACCACACCTCCCGGGTGATCGACCCGGTGGTGAAGCCCACGGCGTAGCCCACCAGGCATCCCACCAGGGCGCTCAGCCCGAACGGCGTCGGCAGCAGGAGGTCGGCCGCTATGCCCCCCACGAAGCCCACCACGGCACCCTCCTCGGGCCCGGCGGCGATGCCGGCGGCGACGGGCAGGAGCACCATGATGTCCGGGTGGGTGCCGGCGACGGTGATCTCCAGCACGATCGTGGACTGGACGAGGAGCACCCCGGCCACCACCAGGAGGCCGCGCGCCACGGCCCGCGGCGTCACGGCGTGGTGCTCCACTGCAGCACCTGCACGTAGGCCAGTGTCCGCAGGTCGGCAAGGGGCTCCACGGCCACGTCCTTGTGGGTGGCGCCGGGCACCGTGTGGACCGAGGTGACCCGGCCCACCGGGATGCCCGGGGGGTATGTGGCGCCGGCCTGGGCGTTGGTGAACATCCGGGTGCCGGCCCGCACCGTGGCCTCCGGTGAGATGAATGTGGCCTTCAGGGCCTTGCCGGGGCCCTCGCCCTGGAGCAGGGCGTAGGTGGGCGGTGTGCCGAATGTCACGGGCACGGTGGCCTGGCCGTCGGTGATGAGCTGCACCTCGGCCGTCGAGTGGCTGGCCTGGACCACCTTCCCCACCAGGCCGCCGCCGCCCACCACCGGGTCTGTGACCGCCACCCCGGACGAGCGCCCCTTGTCGATCGTGATGGTGACTGTGAAGTCCGACTGCCCGCGGGCGACGGTCTCGGCGGTGACCGTGCGCAGTGTGCCCACGGAGGGGAGGTCGTGGGTGCGCAGGAGGTGGTCGAGCTGGCGGAGCTGCGCCTTGGCGTGCGCCTCCTCGGCCGACTGCTGGCGCAGGCGGGCGTTCTCGGCGCGGAGCTGCTCGTTCTCCTGCTGCAGCGAGCCGTAGTCCACGGCGCCGGCGAAGAAGTCGCCGATGGGGTGGACCACGTCCTGGACCCCGGTGCGGAAGGGCGAGAAGACGTCTGTGGCCACGGACTTGATCCCCGACGTGATCCCGTGGGTCCGGCCGCTCTCGTCGAGGCTGATCACCGTCACCGAGACCAGCACCAGCACCAGCAGCGTGATCAGGGTGCGGCGTGACCTCCTGGGCTTGGCCACCCCCGGACGCCTCGTGACCGGGTCAGCGCGACGACGAGGTGATGAGCACCCGCTTGAGGGCTTCGAACTCCTCGAGGCACTGGCCGCTGCCCACGGCCACGCAGTTGAGCGGATCCCTGGCCACCACGATCGGCATCCCCGTCTCGTGCTGGAGCCTGGAGTCCAGCCCGTGCAGCAGCGCGCCGCCGCCGGTGAGCACGATCCCCTGCTCCATGATGTCCGCCGCCAGCTCGGGCGGCGTGCGGTCCAGCGTGACCTTCACGGCGTCGATGATGGCCGAGACCGGCTCGTCGATGGCGTGGCGGATCTCCTCGGTGGAGACCACCACCGTCTTGGGCAGCCCGGTCACCAGGTCCCGGCCCCGGATCTCGGCGTGCAGCTCCTCCTCGAGGGGGAAGGCGGACCCGAGGGCGATCTTGATCTCCTCCGCCGTGCGCTCCCCCAGGGCCAGGCTGAACTCCTTCTTCACGAAGGAGACGATGGCCTCGTCCAGCTCGTCGCCGCCGATGCGGACCGACTGGCTGGTCACGATCCCGCCGAGGGAGATCACCGCCACCTCGGTGGTGCCGCCGCCGATGTCCACCACCATGTTGCCGGTGGGCTCGTGGACCGGCAGGCCGGCGCCGATGGCCGCCGCCATGGGCTCCTCGATGATGTACGCCTTGCGGGCCCCGGCGTACTCGGCGGCCTCCATCACCGCCCGCTGCTCCACCCCGGTGATGCCCGAGGGGACGCAGATGACCATCCGCGGCTTGGCGAACCGCCGCTGGTGCACCCGGTGGATGAAGTAGCGGAGCATCTTCTCGCAGATCTCGAAGTCGGCGATGACCCCGTCCTTCAGCGGGCGGATGGCCTGGATGTTGCTGGGCGTGCGGCCGATCATCCGCTTGGCCTCCGAGCCCACCGCCAGCGGCCGGCCGTCCTTCACGTCCACGGCCACCACCGAGGGCTCGTTGAGCACGATCCCCCGCCCCCGCACGTAGACGAGGGTGTTGGCGGTGCCCAGGTCCACGGCCATGTCGCGACCCAGCAGGTTGAGGCGGTTGTCGGGCATGGGGGTGCTGTTCCTCTCGGGGACGGTGCAGCGTGGGCGGCCGCTCACCGGCAACCACCCTTGACCAGGTAGACCCGCCAAGGCTACGGGACGGGCCGGGGGTGCACAAGGGCGCCCGTCAGGACAGGTCGGGGAAGAAGATGGCGATCTCCCGGGCCGCCGACTCGGGCGAGTCCGACCCGTGGACCAGGTTCTCGGTGAGCTCGATGGCCAGGTCGCCCCGGATGGTGCCGGGCGCCGCCTCCTTCGGGTTGGTGGCGCCCATGAGGGTGCGCACCACGGCGTAGGCCTCGTGGTCCGGCCCCTCCACCACGGCCACCAGGGCCGGTGAGCGGGTGATGAAGGCCACCAGGTCGCCGTAGAACGGCTTCCCCTCGTGCTCGGCGTAGTGGCGGGCCGCCACCCCGGCGTCGATGGTGCGCAGCTCGGCGGCCACCAGGCGGAGGCCCTTGCGCTCCAGCCGGGACAGGATCTCGCCGGCGAGGCCACGCTCCACGCCGTCGGGCTTGACGATGACCAGGGTGCGGTTCACGGGGCCAGGACCATAGCAGGGGGCGGTGCGTTCAGGCCGTGGGCGGCAGCGGGCTGGGCGCGCCCTCCAGGAGGAGCGCCCGGGCGTCGGCCACCACGTAGAGCGACCCGGTGGCCAGCAGGAGCCCGTCCTCGGGGACGAGCGACCGTGCGAGCACCACCGCGTCGGCCACCGAGCCGGCCACCGAGGCCCGCATCCCGAGCGCCCGGGCGGCCTCGGCCACCACCTCGGCGGGGAGCGCCCGGGGCGACGGCGGCGCGCACGCCACCAGGGTGGCGATCCCGGCGTCGCGCAGCGGGGCCAGCATGGCGGACGGGTCCCGGCCGCCCAGCATCCCCACCACGGCCACGGACTGGCCGCGGGCGGCCGACCCCTCGCCCACAAACCCCTCCACCAGCGCCTCGCCCAGCGCCCTCGTGGCGGCCACGTTGTGGGCGCCGTCCACCAGGCACAGCGGACGGCGGCCCACCACCTCCAGGCGGCCGGGGACGCGGACGGCGGCGAAACCCTCGGCCACCACCGAGGCGTCGAGCGGCGCCCCGAAGAAGGCCTCCACCGCGGCCAGCGCGCAGGCGGCGTTGCGCCCCTGGTGGGCGCCGTGGAGCGGGACCAGCACCTCCTCGTAGGCGCCGCCCGGCGTGCGCAGGTCCAGCAGCCGCCCGCCCACCGCCAGGCGGTTGGCGGTGCAGTCAAGCTCCTCCCCGCGGACCCAGATCTCGCCGGCCCCGGCCTCCTCGGCGGCACGCCGGACCACGTCCACCAGGGAGGGCTCGGTCTCCCCGATGACCACGGTGCTGCCGGGCTTCACGATCCCCGCCTTGTCGCGGGCGATGCCCTCCAGCGTGGGGCCCAGCACCTCGGTGTGGTCGAAGCTCACGTTGGTCAGCACCGCCACCGCGGCGTCCACCACGTTCGTGCAGTCCCAGGTCCCCCCGATGCCCACCTCCACCACCGCCGCGTCCACGGCCTCGTCGGCAAACCAGCGGAGCGCCGCCGCCGTCAGCAGCTCGAACCGCGTGGGCCGGTCGCCCAACAGGGGCTCGAGGGCGGCCAGGGCCGCCAGCTCCCCGGTGAGGGCGCCGTCGCCGATCGGCTCGCCGGCCACCGACAGCCGCTCGTTCACCCGCGACAGGTTGGGGCTGGTGTAGGTCCCGGCCCGCAGCCCCATGGCGCCGAGCAGCGCGGTGGCCATGGCCGCCGTGGACCCCTTGCCGTTGGTGCCGGTGAGGTGGACGGACGGGTAGGCGCGCTGGGGGTCGCCCAGGAGGGCGGCCAGCTCCCACATCCGGTCCAGGGTGGGCAGGGCCCGGCGGCTGGGCACCGTGGACTCGAAGTCGATGTGCGCGTCGAGCCACTCGCGGGCCTCCCCGAGGGAGGTGAACGTCCCCACCGGCCCGCGGCCGGCGGTCAGGACGCGGCCCGGCGGCTCCGGCTCGACTTGGCCGGCGGCCCGCCGATCGGCACCAGGGTGGGGTTGACCCGGTCGAGCACCACGGCACGGTCGACCACGCACTTGCCCACGTCGGTGCGGCTGGGGAGGTCGTACATGACGTCGAGCAGGACCTCTTCGAGGATGGCCCGCAGGCCGCGGGCGCCGGTCCCCCGCAGCAGCGCCTGCTCGGCCACCGCCTCCAGCGCGTCCTCGCTGAACTCGAGCTCCACGTTGTCGAGGGCGAACACCCGCTGGTACTGCCGGGTGAGCGCGTTCTTCGGCTCGACCAGGATCCGGATCAACGCGTCCTTGTAGAGCTGGCTCACCGCGCTGACCACGGGCAGCCGGCCGATGAACTCGGGGATGAGGCCGAACTTCATGAGGTCCTCGGGCAGCACGTGCCGGAGGACCTCGGTGTCGTCACGCTCGGCCTGCTGGCGCACCTCGGCGCGGAACCCGATCCCCTTGCGCCCGATGCGGTTCTCGATGATCTTGTCCAGCCCGGCGAACGCACCACCGCACACGAAGAGGATGTTGGTGGTGTCGATCTGGATGAACTCCTGGTGCGGGTGCTTGCGGCCGCCCTGCGGCGGCACCGACGCCGTGGTGCCCTCGAGGATCTTCAGCAGCGCCTGCTGCACGCCCTCGCCCGAGACGTCCCGGGTGATCGACGGGTTCTCGCTCTTGCGGGCGATCTTGTCGATCTCGTCGATGTAGATGATCCCGGTCTCCGCCCGCTTGACGTCGTAGTCGGCCGCCTGGATCAGCTTGAGGAGGATGTTCTCCACGTCCTCGCCCACGTAGCCGGCCTCGGTGAGGGCGGTGGCGTCGGCGATGGCGAACGGGACGTTCAGCATGCGGGCCAGCGTCTGGGCCAGCAGCGTCTTGCCACACCCGGTGGGCCCCAGCAGGAGAATGTTGGACTTGGCCAGCTCCACGCCCTCCTCGTCCCCCGGCGACCCGGCCTGGACCCGCTTGTAGTGGTTGTAGACGGCCACCGAGAGGATCTTCTTGGCGTACTCCTGGCCCACCACGTAGTCGTTCAGGAAGTCGAAGATCTCGCGGGGCTTGGGGAGGTCCTCGAAGCTGAGCTCGGTGGTCTCGGTGAGCTCCTCGGCGATGATGTCGTTGCAGAGGTCGATGCACTCGTCGCAGATGTAGACGCCCGGCCCGGCGATGAGCTTCTTCACCTGCTTCTGCGACTTGCCGCAGAAGCTGCACTTCACCAGGTCGCCGCCCTCGCCGAACTTCGCCACCCGCCGCTCCCCGCTCGGTCCTACGCCGCGCCGACCGCTTCGAGCGGCGCCATGTCCCTGGCCGAGATGACCTCGTCGATCACCCCGTAGGCCACCGCCTCCTCCGCCGTCATCACGAAGTCGCGGTCGGTGTCCTTGGCCACCTTGTCGTGGGGCTGGCCGGTGTCGGCGGCCAGCATCCCCGTCAGGAGGTCCCGCATGCGCAGGATCTCCCTCGCCTGCAGCTCGATGTCGCTGGCCTGGCCCTCCACCCCGCCGAAGGGCTGGTGGAGCAGGATGCGGGCGTGCGGCAGGGCGAACCGCTTCTGCCGGGCCCCGGCGGCCAGCAGCACCGCCGCCGCCGACGCCGCCTGGCCGAAGCAGAAGGTGGAGACGTCCGGCTTGATGTACTTCATGGTGTCGTAGATGGCGAAGAGCGCCGTGATGTCCCCGCCCGGCGAGTTGATGTAGAGGTGGATGTCCTTGTCCGGCTCCTCGGACTCCAGGAACAGGAGCTGCGCGCAGACCAGGTTGGCGACGCCGTCGTCGATCGGGGTGCCGAGGAAGATGATGCGCTCCTTCAGCAGCCGGGAGTAGAGGTCGTAGGCGCGCTCACCCCGGTTCGAGGACTCCACCACCGTCGGCACCAGGTAGCCGCTGGCCCGCATCCCGTCCTGTCGCATGCTCATCCCTGGGCTCCTTCGGTCTCGGCCTCGGCGCCCCCCGACCCGCCGCCGACGTCCCCTGCCGCCGCCCCGGTCCCCTCGGCTCCTTGGTCCACCGTCTCGCTCTCCAGCTCGTCGGCCGTGATCTCGTTGCCGTCGGCGTCCACCATGGCCACATGGTCCAGGAGCCACGTGAGAGCCTTGGCCTTCCGCTGCTCCGAGCGTACCGCGGCGGTCCTGCCGGCGCGATCGAGCTGCCGGCGCAGGGCGTCCGCCTCCATGTTCATGCGGTCGGCCATCGCCTCGAGCTCGGTGGCCAGCTCGTCGTCGGTCACCTCCAGGGCCTCGGCCTCGGCCAGGGCGCGCAGCGCCAGGTCCGCCTTGACGGCCGACCGGGCGTCCTCCCGCACCTGCGCCACCAACTGGTCGCCGGTCCGCCCGGTGGCCTCCAGGAACTGGTCGAGCCCGATCCGCTGCTCCTCCAGGCGGTGGCTGAGGGACTGCACCCGCTCGCGCAGCTCCTCCTCCACCAGGACCTCGGGCACCTCGTCGTCGTCCACGAGGCCGGCCAGCGCGGCCAGGGCGCCCTCGCGGCGGGCCACGGTGGCCTGGAGCGCCTTCACCCGCGCCAGGCGCGACCGGATGTCGTCGCGCAGCTCGTCCACGGTGGCGAACTCCGAGCTCTCGGCCGCCCACTCGTCGGTGGGCTCGGGGAGGCGTTTCTCCTTGACCTCCTTGACCAGCACCCGGAACGACACCGAGCCCGCCGGCTCGCCCGCCGCGGCCTCGAAGGCCAGCACGTCGCCCACCTTGGCGCCGCGGAGCTGCGCGTCCAGCCCGGCGACCACCCGGCCGCTCCCCACCTCGTAGAGGAGATCCTCGAGGTCGGCCACGCTCTCGCCGCCGGGCGCGGTCCCGTGCAGGTCCACGGTGACGTTGTCGCCGTCGAGCGCCGGGCGGCTGACGTCCACGAGCTCGGCGTCGGTCTCGCGCACCACGTCCACCTGCGCGTCCACCTCGGCGTCCGTGACCCGGGGCGACCCCACCGTGACCTGGAGCCCGGCGTAGCCCGGGATGCCCACCCGGGGCCGCACCTCGACCACGGCGTCGAACGCCACCGGGCCCTGCTCCTCGCCGTCGGTGATGTCGATCTCCGGCGGGGCGATCGGGTCCAGGTCGGTCTCGGCCACCGCCTTGGCGTAGAAGTCCGGGAGCGCCTCGCGCAGCGCCTCGGCCCGGAGCGCGGCGGCCCCGCCCATGCGGGCCTCGAGCACCTGCCTGGGCACGTGGCCCGGGCGGAACCCGGGCACCCGCGCCTGGCGCGACAGCGTCCGCACCGTCTCGTCGAGCGCCTTGTCGATCTCGGGCTCGTCGATCTCGACCGACAGGCGGATCTTGTTGCCCTCCACGGGCTCGGCGGTGGTTCGCATAGCGGAAGCTCTCACTCTACCGGCCGGCACGGGGGGCCATCGCCGACCGGCAGGCGGCCGGTCAGGGCGTGACGGTCAGGGCGTGACGGCCATCGCCTCCAGCACGCGCCCGCCGAGCCCGGCGTCCCCGGCCACCGCCACCTCGCCGGCGGCCAGCGCCGCCGTGGCGGTGGTGCGCCCGCAGGCCAGCCGCCAGAACGTTGTCGACCCCATCGAGAGGACCACGGTGGGCTCGGGCGGCGCGGCGTCCAACGCCCTGCCGCGGCCGCCCTCCGTCACCACGACGACCTGGCGGGCCGCCCGGCCGTCGCGGCCGTCGCGGCCGCCCACGCGCCACATCACCACGGTGCCGTCCGGCGGCGCCACCTTCCGCCCCACCACGAAGGGCATGGCCCCGGCCATCCTCTCCAGGGTGATCACCTCCCCCGCCCCGCCCAGGCCCCCGGGCCGGCCCAGCGCGCGCCGCACGTCCTGCTCGTGCACCCAGCAGTCGAAGACGCGGACCTCCATGAACACGCGGTAGGGCACCTGGCCCACCGGGCTCCACCCGATCTCCTCGAACGCCTCCTCGGTCATCGCCCGGAGCGCCGCCGAGCGCCTCGCCGTCACCGAGCGGAGCTCCTCGAGCACCTCGTTGCCCGGCCGGCCGCGCCGGGCCTCCACCCACGTCTCGTTCACCGCGGCGAACTCGTTCTTCACGTGCGGGTGGTCGGCACCGCCGGCCGGAGGCGGCTGCTCCCCGAGCAGCGCGCGCTCGATGCCGACGAGGTGGGAGAGCTGGTCGCGCACCGTCCATCCCGGGCAGTCCGTGGGGAGGTCCCAGGCGGCGGCGGGGATCCCCCGGCAGGCCTCGGCGATCGAGGCCCACACCTCCTCCAGCGCCGCGATCACCGGTTCCACCATGCCGGCCATGGTAGGACGGCACCGGATGGGGACGCGGTCCCGGCACGTGCCGGTCGACCCACGGCGGCCCGGGACGGGAGGGGGATAGGATCGTCGTGAATTCGCGAGTCGTTGCAGATACCTGCGGAGGGTGGAGGGAGGCAAGGTCGCCGTGGCCACGGTAGGGACCACAGGGCGATCCGGCGTGCCACAGGACGTCTCCGGCGCGGTCACCACCATGATCGTCCGGTGCGTCCGGCGGCGCGCCGGCGACTTCGGCGTGGCCCAGGTGCTCGCCGTGGCCGGCGAGCGGCGGTCGGTGGAGCAGCTCGAGGATCCCCGGAGCTGGAGCACCCACGACGAGGTGGTGGCGCTGCTGGCGGCGGCCGAGCGGGTGACCGGGGACCCGGCCACGAGCTTCCAGGTGGGCCAGGCGCTCCTGCGCCAGCAGGGCGGGGTGGAGGTGGTGGACCTCCTCCGCTCGCTGGGCTCGCCGGCGGAGCTGCTCCGCAACGTGACCTCGGCGGCCGGCAGGCTCACCACTGTGTCCTCGCTCGAGCCGCTGGAGGTGGGCGAGGGCCACGCCGTCCTCCGGGCCGTGACCCGGCCGGGCCTCCCGCGCCACCGCTACCTCTGCGAGATGACCAAGGGGATGCTGTCGCAGGTCCCCGTGGTGTTCGGCCTGGCGCCGGCCGTGGTGGACGAGCCCGAGTGCCAGGCCACCGGCGGGCGGTGCTGCCTCTACTCCCTGGCGTGGGACCCGCAGCCGGGCCGGGCCACGGAGCCCCCGGCCGGCGAGGGTGCGGCGGCGCGCGGCGCGGTGACCGAGGTCGGCGAGGGTGCGGCGGCCCTGGCG
>JBOGGH010000031.1:0-12137 GCA_050743905.1 Acidimicrobiales bacterium | reverse complement strand
GTCGGTGCCGGCCTCGTTCACCGGCACCGACACCGGCACCGGGGCAGTGCCGAACCACCAGCGCAGCGCCCGGTCCTGGCGGCGGCCGGCGAATCCCGACTCGTGAACAGGACATGACTTCCTTCTCTGGTTCTCCCGGTGGCCCGGTCCGGCGTCGCTCCCTCGACCACCTCTCGGTGCTCCGCTCGCTCACCGAGCGTGACCGCTTCGTGGTCAACCTCCTCGGTGAGCACCAGGTCTTGACCACCGGTCAGGTGACCCAGCTCGCCTTTCCCCGGCTCGACGTCGCCCAGCGACGGCTGCTACGTCTCGTCCGCCTGGGGGTGCTCGACCGGTTCCGCCCCTACGCCGCGGTCGGGTCGCGCCCCTGGCACTACACCGTCGGCCCGGTTGGCGCCTCGCTCGCTGCCGCCCAGCGCGGCGCCGATCCCCCGAGCCCCGCCGCGCTGCGCCGTAGGACGACGCGGCTGGCCGAGAGCCCCCGGCTCGCCCACCTGGTGGGCTGCAACGGCTGGTTCTGCGCCCTGGCCGCCTATGCCCGCGCGGGCGAGGGCCGCCAGGTGGCGGCGTGGTGGTCCGAGCGCCGTACCGCGGCCCGCTTCGGCGCCCTGGTGCGGCCCGACGCCTACGGTGCCTGGGTGGAGGGCGGCCGTCGGGTCGGGTTCTTCGTGGAGTACGACACGGGGACCGAGGTCGTGGGCCGGGTGGCGGCCAAGCTCGACGGCTACGCCGAGCTGGCTGCCGCCGGTGGACCCCGGGTCCCGGTGCTCATGTGGCTGGCCAGCGCCACCCGGGAGGCCCATCTCCAGCGGGCACTCGCCAGCCGGCCCGGCCCGCCCACGGTGGCCACGGCCACCGCCGAGCTGGCGTCGGCCAC
Organism: Acidimicrobiales bacterium; assembly: GCA_050743905.1. Classification (GTDB taxonomy): domain Bacteria; phylum Actinomycetota; class Acidimicrobiia; order Acidimicrobiales; family RAAP-2; genus JBOGGH01. The sequence continues at coordinate 11,260 of JBOGGH010000031.1, read as the reverse complement.
CCGGGCGTGCCCGGCCGACAGCCTCTGGCTGGTCCCGGGCGCTGGCCGCCGCCTTCAGCTCGTCGACCTGCCCTCGGGCACAGAGCATCCGAGGCCGGCAGACGACGGGCTGCTCTGGGACGAGGAGTGACCGGCGGCCTCGGGCGCACCGTGGCGCTTGGCATGGGCGCCCTGGTTGTCGTGGTGGCGCTCGTCGGCACGGCCGCCGCCGGGGGCACCGGGGGCCTGTTCGGGGCCACCAGCGGCGACGTCGCACCGACCCCTGCCGCGAGTGCTATCCCGGCCGACTACCTCGCGCTCTACCAGGCCGCCGCGGCCACCTGCCCGGGCCTCTCGTGGACGGTGCTGGCGGCCATTGGCACCGTCGAGTCGGGCAACGGCACCTCCCAGCTCCCCGGGGTCCACAGCGGCGCCAACCCGGCCGGCGCCGAAGGGCCGATGCAGTTCGAGCCGGCCACCTTCTCGGCGTACGACGAGCCGGTCCCGCCCGGTGGGGTCACACCGCCCAGCCCCTACGACCCGACCGATGCCATCTACGCCGCGGCCCGGCTGCTGTGTGCCAACGGTGCCGGGAGTGGCAACGTCGCCGGTGCCGTCTACGACTACAACCACACAGACGCCTACGTCTCCGAGGTCCTCACCTTGGCCGCCAGCTACGGTCAGCCGGTGGTCGCCGCCACGCCCCCCGCGGCGGCGGCCACCACCGCCCTCACCTACGCCGAAGCACAGATCGGCACGCCGTACCGGTGGGGGGGCGAGACACCAGGGGTCGCCTTCGACTGCTCGGGATTGGTCCAGGCGGCCTACGCGGCCGCCGGGGTCACGCTGCCCCGGGTGGCCCAGACACAGTTCGACGCCGGGCCGCACGTCCCGGCCGGCACACCGCTCGAACCCGGCGACCTCGTGTTCTTCGGCGGCTCGGCCGCCGACGTGGAGCATGTGGGGATGGTGATGACGCCGGGGGTGATGATCGACGCGCCCTACACCGGTGCCGACGTGCGGGAGGACGCCTTCCCGACGGCCGTGGGCGCGGCGTTCGGTGGCATGTGGTACCTGGGGGCGACCCGGCCCGCGAGCTGAGCCCTACGGCGCCGGCCGGGCGAGGATCTTGGCCACCGCCGGGTGGGTGAGGCCGGCCGCGTCCGCGATGTGCCGGAGCGACATCCCGTCCGCTCGGGCGCGGTGAATGGCCCTGTCACGTCGCATCGTGGCATCACGGGCCTTGCTCGCCCAGGTGGCGACCTCTCGTTCCCGGGCGGCGGTCGTGGTCATCAAGCAGCGGCGAGGACGGCGGCGAGTTCGGCGGTGGTGGCGTGGTCGAGGCAGTGGCGGGAGATCGTCCGCTCGCGCGGTCCAGTTCGGGTGGTCGTCTCCAGGTCAGCGGCGTGGTCACAGCCAACAATGCCGCAGGTTCCGGTGGTGGCGGGTTCGGTGGTGCTCATGATGTCAGTGTAAACTAAGTTACCACTGCTGTCAACTAAGTTTCCACTTTCCAGACAAAAAAGATCTCGTGGTCCGTCCTTGACTCAATCGCGACGTGGAGCGCCAGTGAGGCCATGCATTGACGGGCTTCGCGCCACAATCCTCTCCTGTACCCCTCGCCCGTTTTGAGGCGGATGGGGAAGTGCTGGATCGGGTAGTGGAGTACCCTCCCCCGGCCTCGGACGGGAATCCCCCCGCCCCGAGGACGGCGATCCCCCAGGCGTCCCAGGCGGAAGTAGTAGGTCAACGCCGAAACGAGCGACGCGACGTGGACACTCCTCGCTTCCCTCTGGCGGGCGGGGGAGGGGGTTTCGCAGGAGCCGAACTGCCGGTACAACTGTGAGCACTCCGACTGGGTGCCCGAGACTCGTAGCCTCGACCAGGAGGGGTGCCGCTCAAGGACGGCAGCCGGTGGACGTCACCGGAACATCGGGCCGGCTGCCGTCCGAAGCGTTGCGGTCAACAACGATGACGCGAGAGGTGCATAAATGGGGAACGAGAAGGAAACCAAGGGGATCGAGTACCGCCCGGGGGTCACGGGCAAGAAACTGTTCCGTGTGAGCGAGCGGTACGTAGCCGACCACATCGCCCCTTTGGTCAAGGCGCGGCGGACCGATGCGGCGAAGCTCGACCTCATCCTTCGGGGGCTCGCCTTGCTGCCGCAGCACAAGGGAAGGCGCAGGGTGGGCACGGTCCTGCGGGCACGCGAACACCTCGACTACTCGGCTATGCATGACCTGGTGCGAGATCGCCACCGATTCTCGACGGCGATCCCCGAGGACGAGGACGCTGATCCTGTCGAACGAGACAAGAAGCGTGAGTGGGTGCGAGAGCAACTCCAGATCTTGGAAGCTCGGCATCTCCTTACGCGGGTGGATGTGGGGGACGGACGACACCAGGTGATCATGCTGTGCGACCTCGGGACCGGGGCACCCTACGATGATCCCGGAGCAGCGCGGACCCGGCGTTTGTACCTCACGATCCCGGGCAGCGTGCTGGCGCAGCCTGAGTTCCGCGACTGGGGCAGCCCTGAGCTGGTGGGATTTCTGTGCGCCCTGGTCGGCGACCGCTATGCACGCAATATGGCCACGAAGCGCGGATGGTCCGTGCCCGAGCACGGCGCCGCGACGTGGTACCGCCAGGCGGACTGGTTCAACAACAAGAACGGCTACAGGCCGGAAGGCAACATCGCCCTGCCGTTTTCCACTTCCACGATCGAGCGGGGGCTGAAGTCGATGCGGGACCGCGGCTACATCTCGGGCCACCGAACGAAGCGGAACCCTGCAGGAGGGCGTTTTCTCCATCCCCGAGTGATGTACACGAACCAGTTCGATCGCGTGGGCGCGGAGGCCGAGGTAATCGACATCACGACCCACAGGAGGACGGCATAGCTGTACGACATGGCGGTGCACCCCTTGGCTACCGGGGCCGGAATCCGCTACATCGGTGGTGCGGCTATGCCCCTGGTACGGAACGAGACAGCCGACGTGCTGTGTGAGGAGCGTACGTCCCGAGGGTGCTTGGTGTCGTGCTTGGCGTCAACGGAAATTGCGCGCTCGGGTCGTTGCGGCCAACTCCAGCGCCTCGATCCGCTCGGCCACCACGTTGACGACGCCCCGTGCCGATTCCACCCGACCGCGGACGATCATGGCCGCCGTCCCCTGGGCCACCCGGCGGTAGCGCGTCCACACGCCCACTGAGCAGATGACGTTGACCAGTCCGCTCTCGTCCTCCAACGATACGAAGGTGATACCCCGGGCGGTCTCGGGCCGCTGGCGGTGGGTCACCACCCCTGCCACCACCACTCGCTTGCCGTCAGGGATCGTCGCGAGGTCGGCGGCCAGCGTCACACCGCGCTCATCGAGCAATGGGCGGGCCAGTTCGGTGAGCGAGGTGCCCGTGGTCACCCCGGTCGCCCATAGATCCGCGGCCACCGTGTCAGCCTCGGTCATCGCCGGCAGTCCCGGGGCCTCGACCCCGACAGAAATGCCCAGCAGGCGAGGGGCGCCACGCTCGGCCAACGCGCCGGCTGCCCACAGTGCCGCGCGCCGGTCGCCCCCATCGAGATCGGCCGTCGCCCCGGCGGTGGCGAGCGCCTCTAGTTGGGCCTGGTCGAGCCCGCTGCGCCGGGCGAGGTCGGCAAGGTCCCGGTAGGGCTGGCCGGCGGCGAGCTGCTCGGCGGCGTCGGTGCCGATGGTGCGGATCGCGCCGAGCCCGAGGCGCACTGCGGGACGGGTCGGGTCGTCGCCCTGCTCAAGGCAGGCGTCCACGGCGCTGCGGTTCACCTCGGCGCGCCGGATGACGACGCCGTGGCGTTGGGCATCAGCAACGAGGGTCCTCGGGGACCAGAACCCCATTGGCTGGGCGATGAGCAGGCCGGCCAGGAACGCCGCCGGGTGGTGGACCTTCAACCATGCGCTGGCGTAGGCGATGAAGGCGAAGCTGAGCGCGTGGGACTCGGGGAACCCGAAGTGGGCGAAGGCGGCCATCGACTCCCAGATGGCGTCGGCCACGGCGCCGGTGATCTCCCGCTCGGCCATGCCGGCGTAGAAGCGGACCCGTAGCGCCTCCATGCGTTCGGCCGACCGGCGAGACCCCATCGCCTCGCGCAGCTCGTCGGCTTCGGCGCCCGAGAACCCGGCGACTCGTTGGGAGATGGTCATGAGCTGCTCCTGAAACAGCGGCACGCCGAGCGTCTTGGCCAGTGGCTCCTCCAGGAGCGGGTGGAGGTAGGTGACGGGCTCCTCCCCGCAGCGGCGCCGGAGATAGGGATGGACGGCACCGCCCTGGATGGGACCGGGCCTCACGAGTGCGATTTCCACGGCCAGGTCGTAGAGGCACCGCGGTCGCATCCGGGGCAAGACCTGCATCTGGGCGCGGCTCTCGACCTGGAAGACCCCGACGGTGTCGGCCGCGCACAAGAGGTCCCACACCGTCTCGTCGTCGTAGGGCAGGGCAGCCGGGTCGACCACCGTGCCGTCGTAGGCGGCCAGCGCGTCGACGGTGCGGTGGAGGGCCGAGAGCATCCCGAGCCCCAAGAAGTCGATCTTGGTGAGCCCGATCCGGGCGCAGTCCTCCTTGTCCCACTGGAGGCGGGTGCGGCCCTGCATCGTCGCCCACTCGACCGGGCAGATCTCGACGATCGGCCGGTCGGTCACCACCATGCCGCCGGGGTGGAGCCCCAGGTGGCGGGGGGCGTCCTCCAGCTCGGCGGCGAGGGCGAGGACCTGACCGGGGATGTCGTGGACGGGTGCACCGTCGGCGTCGCGCTCTGTGGCCAGCCCCTCGACGTGGGCGCGACGCTCGATCCGCCGGGACCAGGCGTCGACCGTGCCCTGCGGGTACCCGAGAGCCCGTGCAGCGTCACGGAGGGCCAGGCGCGGGCGGTAGGTGACGACGTTGGCCACCTGGGCGCCGCAGTCTCGGCCGTAGCGGGCAAAGACGTACTGCAGGGCTTCTTCCCGCCGCCCGCTCTCGATGTCGAGATCGATGTCCGGCGCCCCCCTCCTCGCCACCGACAAGAACCGCTCGAACAGCATGTCCATCCGCACGGCGTCCACGGCGGTGATGCCGAGCGCGTAGCAGACCGCCGAGTTGGCGGCCGACCCGCGCCCCTGGACGTAGATGCCGTGCTCTCGACAGAAGCGCACCACGTCCCAAACCACCAAGAAGTACCCCGGGTATCCCAGCGCCTCGATGACCGCGAGCTCGTGGTCGAGCTGTGCCCAGGCCCCCGGCGCCCGCTCGGCGTGGCGGGGGCCGTAGCGGGGGGCGGCGCCCTCGGCCACCAGGTGCCGGAGGTACGCCGCCTCGCTCGGAAAGGGCCGGGGCACGGGGAAGGGCGGGAGGCCCGGGGCGAGAAGGGCGAGGTCGAAGGCGAGCGAGCGGCCGAGTTCGCCGGTGCGTTCCACCACCCCGGGCCAGCGGCGGAACCGCCGGGCTTGCTCCCGCCCCGAGCGCAGGTGGGCGCCCGGGCCACGGGGCAGCCAGGGGTCGAGGTCATCGAGGGACCGGCGGGCTCGGACCGCGGCCACTGCCGTGGCGAGGCGGTGGCCGGCCGGGGTGGCGTAGTGGGCGGCCGACGTGGCAATGAGGTCGACCCCACGTCCCACGGCCAGGGAGACCAACGCGTCGTTGCGCACGTCGTCCAAAGGGTCGTCGTGGTGCCACAGCTCGACGACGACGTTGCCGCGCCCGAAGGCCTCGACCAGCCGGTCGAGCGCCCGTCCGGCGGCCGAGGGTCCGCCGGCCATGAGCGCGGCCGGCACCGCGCCCTTCCGACAGGCCGTCGTGACGAGCCAGTGGCCGTTGTGGGCTTGGGCCAAGGTGGCGAGGTCGAAGGCCGGGCAGCCGGCCGAACCGGCGAGCTGCCCCGCGCTGATCGCCCGAGCGAGCCTGGCATAGCCCTCCTGGTCCCGGGCGAGGACCACCAGGTGCTCGCCCTCGGGGTCGGCCATCCCCTGTTGGCGCTTCTTCAACCCAAGGGTCAGCTCCGCCCCGAACACGGTGGGGAGGCCGACCCGCTCGGCCGCCGCCGCCAGGCGGACGGCGGCGTAGAGGCCGTCGTGGTCGGTGATGGCCAGCGCCGAGAGCCCGAGTCGGGCGGCCTCGGCCACCAGCTCCTCGGGGCTCGATGAGCCGTCGAGGAACGAGAAGTTCGAGTGGCAGTGCAGCTCGGCGTAGGGCGGGTCAGTCATAGGTCGCCTCCACCCACCACCGGCCCTCGGACACCCGACAGAGATGGGCGCGACTGTCGGCGGTCACGACCTGGAACCCGGCGAAACGCCGGCGCGCCTGTTCGGACCACCACCGCTCGTCGGTGGTCCAGGGTCCGGCCCATCCCTCGATGGCCACGGCCGGCGACCCGGCGACGGCGAGCACGGCCAAGGGCGCGCTCGATCGGCCCCGGCCGCTCACCGTCACGCCCAGCCCTTCGGCGTCGGTGACGGTGGCCGGCAGGGGGTCGGGGTAGACGATCACCGGGGCGGGCGGCGGATGGTGACCCGGCCAGGGGTGGTGCGGGTCGAGCCCGGCCGGGCGGTCCTCGCCCCAGGGGACCAGGACGGCCCGCTCGGCCGGGGACCGGCCGCCGGCGACGGCACCGAGGAGCACGGCACCGGGGCCGAGCATCCCCCTGAGGCGGTCGAGGCCCCGCATGGCCCGGCGGTCGACGTCGGCGAGACCACCCCACAGGGCGAGCTGGGTGCCGCTGCCGGCCACCACCTCCTCGGCGGCGACGGCGAGCCGGGCGACCCCCGCGGTCGGGCCGGGCTCGGTCGTGCCCGACAGCCAGCCCGCGAGCTGCCAGCGCAGCCGGTCCACGATGGCGTCGGCGTCGAGCAGGTCGCCACCGGTCCACGAGCGCGCCAGCACCTCGCCGTGGGCGGTCGCCGCCTCGATCCGCACCCGGGTGCACCCGAGCCCCCGGCGAGAGAGCTGGGCCAGCAGCTCGGCGGCCAGCCCCCGGGCGGCGAAGGACGCCGTCTCGGCCCGGTCGGCCGGGGGGTCGAGGGTGGTGGACGCCTCGATAGGCTCGACCTCGGCCCGGGTTACCAGCGCCTCGTCCACCCCCCGGACGCGGGCGTGGACCCGGGCCACGACGGCGCCGAACCGGTCCGACACCGCCGCGGTCGGGAGCTGAGCGAAGGCCCCCAGGGTCGTGATCCCGAGGCGAGCCAGCAGGTCGGCCAGGTCGGGAAGACCGAGCGTCGTCACCGGGAAGGGGGCGAGAAACTCGGCGCTCGCCCCCGGCGGCACGATCTCCCCACACCGGGCCGCCCAGGTCGCTGCGAACCTGCCGTCGGCGATGCCGACCGAAGGGGCGGGATGATCCCGATCGAAAAGCGCCTCCTCGACCAGCTCGACCAGCCGGTCGCACAGCGCCGGTTCACCGCCGACGAAACGGGTGGGTCCCCGGCCGTCGAAGGCGAGGAGGCCCGGCCGGATCACCGCCAGCTCGGGGACGAGGGCGCTCACGGCGGCGACGACCGGTTCGTAGGCTCGGGCCTCCAGCGCCGGGTCCCGGCCGCGCACCACCAACCCCGGGCACCGGCTCTCGGCCTCACGACGACGGAGCCCCGCCGCGACGCCGGCCGCCCGTGCGACGCCGGAGGCGGCGACGACCCGGCCACCGTCGACCACGGCCACCGTCTCGTCGGGTCCGAACCCCGCCGCGGTCACCGGCCAGTCCGGGCACCACACGACCACGGCCCGCACGACCAGTTACCCCGCTAACTGATGCACGGCAGGGCGGGCGGGCTCCGCCGGGTCCTCGGCCGGGGCCAGCCCGCCGGTGGCGGCCGGCAGCCAGAGGCGAGCCATCCGTGCTCGGGGACCGGCCCGCCGGCCGCCGGCGCGGACCGTGACCTCCCGGCCCTGGAGGACACCGCCGCCCCGGTCCAGCCCGGACCAGCGGGAGGACTCGATCACCAACTCGAGATCGACCTGGGCTGGCCAGGACGCGCCACCGAAACCCGGTGGAGACGCCTCGGACACGAACAGGACCCCGCGCCGAGCGCGGACCCGGGCGGCGAGCCGACGGGCGTCGGCCGGCCGGCAGCGGCCGGGGAGGCACAGTGCCACCAGCTCCACGGCGTCGAGCAGCGCGGCTGCCACCTCGGGCCACCGGCTGCCGGGGTCGGGGACCAGGGCGAGCCGGTCGAGGGGGACCCCAAGCCCGGCCGCCCCCTCGACTCCGAGGTCGGGCAGGCCGACGAGGGCGGCCCAGGCACCCTCGGTCATGGCTCCGGCCAGCAGGGCGAGGAGGAGCGAGCACCAGCCCGGCGCAGCGCCGATCCCCACCACGCTGCCCCGGCGCAGGCCCCCGTCAGGAACGAGGCTGGCCAGGAGGGGATCGACCGGAACGGAACGAGCACCGGTCGCGTCGAGGCCACCGTGCGTCCCGGCCGCGGGCCGCGACCGATCGAGAGCTGTCCCATTCAGCACCCCATCCACCCTCGCGGAGTGTAGCGAACATATGTTCGCTTGCAACCGACCAGGTGGGGGCCACCGAACAGCGGTGGTCGGCACGCGAGTCCTGACTGGCACGGTCACCCGTCTGCGCGGTCGCCTTGCGCTTTACACCCGCCACCGGCTGGTTGAGATCCTCGATGCGACGCCATGAAGAAACTGTTCGGCTCGTGCAGTCGAGTGGGCGATTCTGTATCGCGCTCGACGCTGGACCAGCCCCGTGGCCCGTCCTTGACACGCGCCGTGACGTGGAGCGTGAATAGGCCCTGTCCACACGACTAGGAGAAAGGACGGCGACCATGCCCGAAGAACCAGAACCACAAGCACACGACGCGGAGACGGGTGCGCCCGACAGCGGGGAGGCGGCATCGAGGCCCGCCGCGACCGACCCCTTGGCGCTCCTGGCGTCCTACGTCCAACCCGACGGCCGGCTCAAGGTGCCCGGGGGGCTGATCGTGACCGACGACAAAGGCAACGAGCGCGTGGTCATCGGGGTGGACGGCCGCCGTGCAGAGATCGCGGTGCGCGTGAGCCCCGGATGGTCACCCACCGGGACCAGCGAGGTCACGTTGTACGCGGAGGACGGTGACGACGTGGACCTCTACGCCTTCCCGCCATCGGTCGGTCTTGACCTCGCGACCGGGGGCAACACGGCGGCTGGGTTGTCGGCCGACCTGACCACGGCGGGCGGTGTGCTGGGACTCGGCAATCCCGAGGTTCACCTCGTGCCCTGGTTCGGCCGGGACACGTGAGGAGATTGGCTCTTCGAGCCGGACCAGGCAGCCCTCGGCTGGCTGCTTACTTCCCCGACAGCGGTCGAGGTTGCGCGGCTCGTGCTTCCCGACGAGGAGGGCGGCGGTCACCGTTCGTCCGGGCCGCTGCACGCCGCCTGGTCGCCGTCGTCGGGTCGATGAGGGAGCGGTAGAGCCGGGCCGTAGCCGGCTCGGGATCGAGGTCGAGGGCGCCCAAGTGGCTGCCGAGGCGCTCCCAGGTGTGCCGGACGGCGTCGAGGCGGCCCAGCTCGGCTTGCTGGGCCATCAGGCGCCGGGCGACTGTCTCGCAGATCGGATCGATCTCGGTCGCCCGCAGGAGGGCGGTCGCCGCCGCCTCGGCTCGGCCGTGCTCGCCGAGCCGTTCGGCCAGCCGGACGGCGGCGTCGAGCGCCCGGCGGTGGAGGTCCTCGCGTACCGGCTCCACCCACAGGTAGTCGGCGCCCTCGCACAGGTCGCCGCCGTAGAGGGCAACGGTCCGCTCCAGGGCATCGATCTCGGCAGCCGGGCTTTGCGCGTGGGCGGCGTCGGCCAGGGCAGCCTCGAACCGCCAGAGGTCGACGTCGAGGTGCTCGGCCTCTGGCCGGTAGTGCTCGCCTGCCTTGGCGATGACCTCGACGGTGGCCGCGGTCGGCTCGGCTGCCAGGTGGCGCACCCGCGACCGGAGGTTGCCCATCGCCGTCCAGAACCGCTCGCGGCCGCGTCCGGGCTCGGCGTCGGGCCAGAGCGCGTCGACCACGCGGTCGAGGGTGGCTCCCTCGGGCCGGCAGCAGAACCACGCCAGCAGCTCGTAGGCGCTGGCTCGCAGTCCGGTGGCGACGGTCGTGCCCCACGCCTCGACGGTCATGGGGCCGAGGAGGCGGACGCAGAGAGGAGCGCGGCGTGTGCCGGAGATGTGCGCCGGGCCGGGCCAGGGCTCGGCCACGGGCACCGGTGGCTCGGCTGTTCCCAGACCGCCGTGCAGGGCAGGACCGGTACCCGGTCCGCCATCGGGCTCGGCGTGGGCGTCGGCCACCGGGGCGAGCAAGGCCCGCGCTGCTTCGGCGTCGAGGCCGAACAGGTGGGCACCGGCGAGCTGGCCGGCGAGCGAGCTGGGCCGTGCGTGGGCCACCGCGCCGTCCTCGCTCGTTTGCACCCAGGCGCCGGTCGTTGCGTTCAGCTCCAGGCTCTGGGTCGAAGAGGGATCGACCACGAGGACGGTGACCCCGAGGTGCGGGGCGCTGGCCGCTCGCCGCCAGCGGGCGACCAGCTCGGGTGAGACCTCCTCGGTGGCCACCACCAGGGCGCCGAACGGGTCCTCGGGGAACCGCGCCCGGTAGGCGGCGGCACTGTCGACCTCGCCGTCATCGAGGCGCCGGGTGCGCCCGACGATCTCGGCTTCGAGCACGGCCAGGGTTGCTGCACTGTTTGCCGTTGGCCGCAGGCTCGGGAGCGCGAGCCCGGGGAACAGTCGTTCGGCCAGGACGTCGGTGAGGACGACCTCGGCGCCGTAGGGGCCGGCCCGGGTGATCAGCGCCCCCAGCCAGGCCCGGACCACCCGCTCTGCCCACGGCCCGACGACGGCGCAGGTGGCCCAGGCACCGAGGTCGAGGTGGATCGCCCCGTGACCGGTCGTCCCCGCCTCGATGTGGCCGGGTTCGGCTCGGGCCTCGGCTCGGCTCGAGACCGGCCCGCTGGCCGGTGGCGCACCATCGGGCTGCTCGTCCTCGGTGCTTGCTGTCTCTCGCGCCGCCGAGAGCAGCGCCCGCAGCGGCGCGGCCAGCGGTCGCTCGACGCCGCGGCCGGGGGCGGGGGGTTGCGGCCGGTAACCACGCCGCCGACGCGACCGGACCACGCCCAGGGCGGCCACCACGCCGGCGCAAAAGGCCGCGCCGAGCCGCGCCCCCGAGGCCAGCTCCACGCCCAAGGCCGGGGCGGGGGTGGGGCGGTCGAAGGATGCCGGGTGGGAACGGCGACCGCCGTGGCCCACGACGGGGGGCGTAGGGGGGCGTGCTGGCGCCCGGGCCGACGGTTCGGGCTCTGCGGGTGTGCTCGTGGCC
>JBOGGH010000030.1:0-12480 GCA_050743905.1 Acidimicrobiales bacterium | reverse complement strand
GCCCGGGGCGCCTGCCGCGGGCCCTGTGCCGGCCGCGCCACCGCCACCACCACCCGCGCCCGCCCCCGCCACCATCGCCATGCACCCCCCGAGCCCCACGGCGAGCACGAGCAGCACGGCGGCGACGACCACCACAAGACGCCCCATGCAGCAGAACGGTCGGCCTGTACCCTGGGAAGATGCGCAGCACCATGCAGGACGCGCCGCTCCTGATCAGCGGCATCCTCCGCCACGGCCAGCAGGTCTACGGCGAGAGCACCGTGGTGACGGTGGAGCCCGGCGGCTACCGGGAGGCCACCTTCGCCGAGGTGGGCGAGCGGGCCGAGCGGCTGGCCGCCGCCCTGCGCCGGCTGGGGGTGGGCCCGGGCGACCGGGTGGCGACGTTCTGCTGGAACAACCAGTGGCACCTGGAGGCCTACCTGGCCGTGCCGTCCATGGGGGCGGTCCTCCACACGCTCAACATCCGCCTCTACCCCGAGCAGCTCGCCTACGTCATCGACCATGCCGAGGACAAGGTGATCGTCGTGGACGGCTCGCTGGCCCCGCTCCTCGCCCGGGTCCACGAGCAGCTCGAGTCGGTGGAGACGGTGATCGTGGTGGGAGAGGGGGACACGTCCGCCCTCGGCGAGACGCTCGACTACGAGGCCCTGCTGGCGGCCGAGGAGCCCGGCTACGACTGGCCCGAGCTGGACGAGCGGGACGCCGCCGCCATGTGCTACACGAGCGGTACCACCGGCAACCCGAAGGGCGTGGTGTACAGCCACCGCTCCACGGTCCTGCACTCCATGGCCGTGACCTCCTCGGCCGGGATCGCCGTGGACGAGAGCGACCGGCTCCTGGCCGTGGTGCCCATGTTCCACGCCAATGCGTGGGGCACCCCCTACGCCGCCTACATGGTCGGCACCGACCTGGTGATGCCCCAGATGTTCCTCCAGGGGGAGCACCTGGCCCGGATCGTCGCCGAGCTGCGCCCCACCGTGGCCTGCGGCGTGCCCACCATCTGGAACGACCTGCTGCGGGCGGCGGGGGACGCCGACCTCTCGTCGCTCCGGCACGTCACGGCCGGGGGCTCGGCCGTGCCCCGGGCGCTCCTCGAGGCCTTCGAGGCGCGGGTGGGGATCCCGCTCACCCAGGGCTGGGGCATGACCGAGACCAGCCCGCTGGCCGCGCTGGCCATCCCGCCTGCCGGCTGCCCGCCCGAGGAGGAGCTGGCCTACCGGGTCAAGGCCGGCCGCATCGTGCCGGGGGTGGAGGTCCGGGTGGTGGGGGAGCACGACGAGATCCTCCCGGCCGACGGCGAGTCGGTGGGCGAGTTCGAGATCCGCGGCCCGTGGGTCACCGCCTCGTACTACAAGGACCCGGACCCGGGCCGGTTCCACCACGGCTGGCTGCGCACCGGCGACGTGGGCACGCTGGACCCGAAGGGCTACATGCAGATCTCGGACCGCACCAAGGACGTCATCAAGTCCGGTGGGGAGTGGATCTCCTCGGTCGAGCTGGAGAACGAGGTGATGGCCCACCCCGGCGTGGTGGAGGCCGCCGTGGTGGCCGTGCCCGACCCCAGGTGGCAGGAGCGTCCCCTGGTGTGCGTGGTGGCCGAGCCCGGCGCCGAGCTGACGACCGGGGAGCTGGTCGACTTCCTCCAGGGCCGGGTGGCCCGGTGGTGGCTGCCCGAGCGCTGGACCTTCGTGAAGGAGATCCCCAAGACCTCGGTGGGCAAGTTCGACAAGAAGGTGCTGCGGGCCCAGCATGCCGCCGGCGAGCTCGACGTGGTCACGGTGGAGCTGCCCCCGGCCTGATGGCCGACGACCGGACCGAGGAGCTGGCCGCCCGGCTCGACGCGCTGGCCGAGGATGTGGCCGACCTGGCGCTCGACCGCCTCCGTGCCGCTGCCGCGGACGGGGACGACCCCGCCCCGGCGCTGGCCGAGGAGCGGAGGCTCACCCGTGCCCGCCGTGCGGTGGAGAAGGCGGCGACCCTGCTCCGCGGCACCGGTTGACCGCGTCGATCAGCATCCGCAGCCGCGCGTAGTGGACCTTGTCGAACCGGAAGGCCACCCGGGGCAGGTCGAGGAAGTCGCCGCCGGAGCGCTCCGGCGGGAACGGGCGGGTGGCACGGATGGTGCCCGAGGCCACGATGTCGGCGAACCGCCGGTTGAGGTCGGCCAGCTCGGAACGGCTGGGCGCCACCTGCAGGCGCAGGACGAGCATGTCGCCCACCCACCGGCAGGAGTGGTAGTTGCGGTAGAAGTCCAGGACCTCCCCGGCCGCCTCGCCGACCGTGTTGGCCACCCGGAAGAGCGCCACGTCCTCGGGGGAGATCCACCCCGGCCGGATCGCCTCCTCCTCCAGGAACCGCCGCCACCCGTGCCAGTAGGTGCCGCCGGGCGTCTCCACCAGCACCACCGGCGCGGGCTCGGCCTTGCCGGTCTGGAGCAGGGTCAGCAGCTCGTAGCACTCGTCCTGGGTGCCGAAGCCGCCCGGCAGGACGGCGTAGGCGTCAGACTCCTTGATGAGCATGAGCTTGCGGGTGAAGAAGTACCGCATCTCCACCAGCTTGGGGTCCTGGGCGATGAACGGGTTGGCCCCCTCCTCGTGGGGCAGGCGGATGTTGACCCCGAACGCGTGGTCGCGGCCGGCCCCCTCGGTGCCCGCCGCCATGATCCCGGGGCCGGCGCCGGTCACCACCATCCACCCGGCCCCGGCGATGCGGGCCGCCAGGTCCCGGGCCAGCACGTAGACCGGGTCGTCGGCCTGCGTGCGGGCCGAGCCGAACATGGTGAGCTTCCGGACCGGCCGGTAGGGGCGGAACACCCGGAACGCCTCGGCCATCTCGGCCAGGGCGGCGTCGGCGATCTTGAGGTCGCCGGTGCCGGTGCGCTCGTGGGCCAGGTCCCAGACGGACGCCAGCATCGAGCGCACCAGCTCGCGCTTGGTGCCGGGGAGGTCCTGGCCGGCGGCGAGCGCCTCGAAGGCCCGGTCGATCACCGCCGGGTCCGGCGGCTCGGCCCCCGGGAGGAGGTCGGTCACCGGCCGTAGAGCGTGGTGCGGCGGACCAGCGGCCGGTCCAGCGGCGCCACCAGCGCCGCCAGCTCGGCGGCGCCCATTCGCTGGCCGTGGCTGGCGCCGGCGGCCCGGGAGATGTTCTCGTCCATGAGGGTGCCGCCCAGGTCGTTGGCGCCGGCCATCAGGCACTGGCGCGCGCCCTCCACGCCCATCTTCACCCAGCTCACCTGCACGTTGTGGATGGCCCCGCGGTAGGCGATCCGGCCCACGGCGTGCATCAGCAGCGCCTCGCGGAAGGTGGGCCCCCGGCGCGACCGCCGCTGCAGGTAGAGCGGGGTGGCCATGTGCACGAACGGCAGCGGCACGAACTCGGTGAACCCGCCGGTCTCCCGCTGGAGCGCGCGGGTGCGCACCATGTGGCGGGCCCAGCTCCAGGGCTGCTCCACCGCCCCGAACATGATGGTGACGTTGGAGCGCAGCCCCACCGAGTGGGCGACCCGGTGGGCCTCCAGCCACTCGTCGGTGGTGATCTTGTCCGGGCACAGCACGGCGCGGACCTCGTCGTCCAGGATCTCGGCGGCGGTGCCCGGCAGGGTCCGCAGCCCCGCCTCGCGCAGCCGCACCAGGTAGTCGGCCAGCGGCACGCCCGAACGCCGCGCCCCCTCGGTCACCTCGAGGGCGGTGAAGCCGTGGATATGGATCCGCTCCGAGGCGGCCCGCACGGCGCCCAGCACGTCCACGTAGTAGTCGCCGTCGAAGTCCGGATGGATGCCGCCCTGCAGGCAGACCTCGGTGGCCCCCTGGGCCTCCGCCTCGGCCACCCGGCGGGTGATCTCCTCCAGGTCCAGCAGGTACGGCGCCCCGCGCAGGTTGAGCGAGAGCGGCCCCTTGGAGAAGGCGCAGAAGCGGCACTTGAAGGTGCAGACGTTGGTGTAGTTGATGTTGCGGTTGGCCACGTAGGTGACCTCCGGGCCCACCACGCCGGCCCGGAGCGCGTCGGCCGCCCCGGCCACCGCCCGCACCTCGGGCCCGCGGGCCGAGAAGAGCGTGACGATCTCGTCCTCGCCCACCTCTTGGCCGATGGCCACCCCGGCCAGCACCTCGGCCACGGCGCCGCCTGCACGGGCCGCCGCACCGCCCAGCAGCAGGGGCGGCGCCTGCTCCCCGCCGGAGCACCAGGCGTCCTCCCGGGCCAGCCCCTCGGCGTCCGAGGCGTCCAGCACCGGGAACCGCACGGCGGGGTCGAGCCAGCGCCCGGGGTCGAGCGCGTACTCCGGGTAGACGGTGAGCCGGGCGGCCAGGGCGTGGCCCGCCGCCTCGGTGGCCGCCCGCAGCACGTCGAGCGCCGGCCAGGCCCGCTCGGGGTTCACGTGGTCGGCGGTCACCGGCGACACGCCTCCCCAGTCGTCGATCCCGGCGTCGAGGAGCGGGCCCAGGTCGTCCGAGAGGTTGGGCGGCGCCTGCACGTGGACCTCCGGCGGCAGCACCAGCCGGGCGGCGGCGATGGACCACCGCAGCTCCTCGGGCGGGCACGGCGGGTGGGCGGCCATGGTCGTGCCCGGCTTGGGCAGGAAGTTCTGGACGATCACCTCCTGGACGTGGCCGTGGCGCCGGTGGGCGGCGGCGATGGCCTCCAGGGCCTCCAGCCGGTCGTCCCGGGTCTCGCCGATCCCCACCAGGATCCCCGTGGTGAAGGGGATCGACAGCTCCCCGGCCGCCTCCAGCGTGGCCAGCCGCCGCGCCGGGTCCTTGTCCGGCGCCCGCCGGTGGGCGGCCAGGCCCCCCGCCAGGGTCTCCACCATCATCCCCTGGCTGGCCGTGACCGGGCGGAGCAGCGCCAGCTCGTCCCGGCCGAGGGCGCCGGCGTTGGCGTGGGGGAGCAGCCCCGTCTCCTCCAGGACCAGCCGGCAGGCGGCGGCCAGGTACTCGACCGTGGAACCGTAGCCGTGCTCGGCCAGCCACCGGGCGGCCGACGGGTACCGCAGCTCGGGCCGCTCGCCCAGGGTGAACAGCGCCTCGTGGCAGCCGGCCTCCCGCCCGGCCCGGGCCACGGCCAGGACCTCCTCCGGCGACAGGTACGGCGCGGCCAGCCGGGCCGGCGCCTTGGCGAAGGTGCAGTAGCCGCAGCGGTCGCGGCAGAGCATGGTGAGCGGGACGAACACCTTCGGCGAATAGGTGACGCGCGTGCCGTGGGCGCGGTCGCGCACCTTGCGGGCGGCGCCGGCCAGCTCGGCCGCCGTGGCGTCCCTCATCCCCAGGCCGCCTCGTCCACCAGCCAGCGGACCGTGCCGGCGTGCACCCGGGCGGCCGGCAGGTCCTCGCCGGCCCTGAGGCGCGCCACGGCGTCCCGCTTGGCCTCGCCGGCCACCGTGAACACGGCGAGGCGCGCCTGGTTGATGGCCGGGAGGGTCAGGGTGAGCCGCGGGTGCGGGTTCCGCCCGTTGGGGTCGGCGGTGGCCAGCACCAGCCGGTCCGGGCCGGCGTCCAGGGTGGGCGCCCCGGGGAAGAGGGACGCCGTGTGGCCGTCGGGCCCCATGCCCAGGTGCACGAGGTCGAACCCGCGCCCGGCGATCACCGGGGCCACCAGCTTCTGGTAGCGGGCGGCGCAGTCGTCCGGCTCGCCGTCGGTGGGCATCGGCGTGAAGGAGCAGCCCACCCGGTCCACCAGGGCCTCCCGGACCAGGCGCTGGTTGGCGTCCGGGTGGTCCGGCGGCACCACGCGCTCGTCGCCCATGTAGACGTCCACGCAGGTCCAGTCGAGGGGCAGCTCGGCGGCGCGCTCGTAGCACGCCCGGGCGGTGGGCCCGCCGGAGAGCACGAGGGCGAACCGCTCGCCGGGGCGGCCGTCGAACCGCTCGGCCAGGAGGGCGGCGAACGCCACCGGCACGTCGGGCACCGGTCTCACAGCTCCGGCACCCTCCACGAGTCGCCCGACCGCTCCAGCAGCAGGTCGGCGATGTGGGGCCCCCAGGTGCCGGCGGGGTAGAAGTGCAGCCCGCCGCCGGGCTCCTGCCACGCCTCCAGGTAGGGGTCCACGATGCGCCAGGCCTGCTCCACCTCGTCCGTCCGGATGAAGAGGGTGGCGTCGCCGCACATGGCGTCGTGCAGCAGGCGCGGGTAGCCGTCCGACTCGTCGCGGCCGGCGAAGGCCCGCTCGTAGGCGAAGTCCATGGTCACCGACTGCACCCGGAACTCCTCGCCCGGGACCTTGGCCCCGAAGTGGAGGCTGATCCCCTCGTCCGGCTGGATGCGCAGCACCAGCGTGTTGGGGCGGAGCTGGCGGGCCAGCGCGCCGTCGAAGGCCAGGAACGGCACGGTGTGGAACTGGAGGGCCACCTCGGTGCCCCGGGCCGGCAGCCGCTTGCCGGTGCGCACGTAGACCGGCACCCCGGCCCACCGCCAGTTCTCCACCCGCAGCCGGAGCGCCACGTAGGTCTCGGTGGTGCTGTCCGGCGCCACCCCGTCCTCCTCGCGGTAGGCCACCACCGGCTCGTGGCCCACCACGCCGGCCGTGTACTGGCCCCGCACGGACTTGTCGACCGCCTCGTCGGGCGTGGGGATGTCGACGGCCTTCAGGAGCTTCACCTTCTCGTCCCGGATGTGCTCGGCGTCCATGCCGGTGGGCGCCTCCATGAGGGTGAGGGCCAGCACCTGCATGACGTGGTTCTGGACGATGTCCCGCAGGGCGCCGGCGGTCTCGTAGAAACCGCCCCGGTGCTCGACCCCCAGGCTCTCGGCCACGGTGATCTGCACCTGCTCCACGTAGCGGCGGTTCCAGATCGGCTCGAAGACCGCGTTGGCAAACCGCAGCGCCAGGACGTTCTGGACCGTCTCCTTGCCCATGTAGTGGTCGATGCGGAAGATCTGGTCCTCGCCGAACGCGGTGTGGACCGACTGGTCGAGCCCGAGCGCGCTGTCGAGGTCCCGGCCGTAGGGCTTCTCCACCACGAGGCGGGCGAACTCGCCGCCGTCGCCGGGCACGTTGCAGCCCTCCTTGGCCAGCGCCTCGGCCACCATGGCGAAGGCCGAGGGGATGGTGGCCAGGTAGTAGACGCGGTTGCCGGCCGTGCCGTAGCGGTGGTCGGCCTCGGCCAGCAGCCCCTTCAGGCGGTCGAAGGTCTCGGTGGCGGCGTACTCGCCGGCCACGTAGCGGAACCGCTGCACCATCGAGCGCCACCGCTCGCCCGGGTCCGGCACGTCCTTCAGCGCCGCCTGGCGGAACTCCTCGTCCGTCCACTCGGTGCGGGCCACGCCGATCACCGTGAAGCGGTCGCTGAGGCGGCCCCGCTCGGCCAGGTTGGCCAGGGCCGGCAGGATCTTGCGCGAGGTCAGGTCGCCCGACGCCCCGAAGATCACCAGGACGAGCGGCGGGGTCTGCACCCCGAGCGGCGTGGCCTCCGTCATACCGGGGTGCGCGTCTCCATGCCCTGCTGGCCGCCCTCCAGGGTGACGGCGTGCCCGCCGAACTGGTTGCGCATGGCGGCCACCAGCTTGTTGCCGTAGGAGTCCCGGTCCCGCGAGGAGAACCGGTTGAACAGGGCGGCGGAGATCACCGGCGCCGGCACCGCCCGGTCGATGGCCTCCAGCGCCGTCCAGCGGCCCTCGCCGGAGTCCACGATCACCGGGGCGATCTGGTCCAGGCCGGCGCCCTCGCGCGTGGCCCGCTCGATGAGCTCCAGCAGCCAGCTCCGCACCACCGAGCCGTACCGCCAGATGGAGGCGATCTCGTGCATGTCGAGCGAGAACTCGTCGGCCTTGGCCATCAGCTCGAACCCCTCGGCGTAGGCCTGCATGAGGCCGTACTCGATCCCGTTGTGGACCATCTTCACGAAGTGGCCGGCCCCCACCGGGCCCACGTGGGCGTAGCCGCCCTCCGGGGCCAGCGTGCGCAGCGCCGGCTCCACCACGCCCACCGCCTCGTCCGTGCCGCCCACCATCAGGCAGTAGCCCTCGGTCAGGCCCCACACCCCGCCGGAGGTGCCGGCGTCCACGAACCCGATGCCCTTGGCCGCCAGGCGCTCGGCCGTGGGCGCCGCCTCCTTGTAATTGGAGTTCCCGCCGTCCACCACCACGTCGCCGCGCTCGAACCGCTCGCCCAGCTCGGCGATGGTGTCATCGGTGGGCTTGCCGGACGGGACCATCACCCAGGCGGCGCGGGGCGGGGCGAGCTTGGCCACCAGCTCCTCGATGGTGGCCGCCGGGTCGGCGCCCTTGGCCGCCACCTCCTGGCGCGCCTCGGCCGACAGGTCGAAGGCCACCACCTCGTGCCCGCCGCCCAGCAGGCGCTCGGTCATGTTGGCGCCCATCTTGCCCAGGCCGATCATGCCGATCTTCATGTGCTCCCCCTTCCGGGTGCTCAGGCGAGTGACGAGGCCTTGTCGGACAGCGACTGCAGCAGCTCGTCGAAGGACGTGGCGAACGAGTGCACGCCCTCGTCCTCGAGGGTGGCGGCCACGTCGTCGAAGTCGACGCCGGCCGCCGCCAGCTCGGCCAGGGTGGCGGCCGCCGCGCCCGGCTCGGCGTCCACCGTGCGGGCCACGGCGCCGTGGTCGAGCAGGGCGTCGAGCGTCTGGTCGGGCATCGTGTTGACGGTGTGGGGGCCGATGAGGCTGTCCACGTAGAGCAGGTCCGGGTAGGCGGGGTTCTTGGTGGAGGTGGACGCCCACAGGGGGCGCTGCACCCGCGCCCCCCGGGCGGCCAGCGCCTCCCACCGTGGCCCGGAGAACGTGCGGAGGAAGTGCTGGTAGGCCTCCTGGGCCTGGGCCACCGCCGCCCGGCCCCGCAGCGCGTCGCCGCCCGGGAGCGACCCCAGCCGCCGGTCGACCTCGGTGTCCACCCGGCTCACGAAGAACGACGCCACGCTGTGCACCGGGGACAGGTCGGTGGCCCCCGAGGCGGCGTAGGCCTCCAGGCCCGAGAGGTAGGCCTCGGTCACCTCGTCGTAGCGGTCGAGGCCGAAGATGAGGGTGACGTTGATGCTGCGCCCCTCGCTGATCATCTGCTGCACCGCCGGCACGCCGGCCCGGGTGGCCGGCACCTTGACCAGCAGGTTGGGCCGGTCGATCCGCTCGTGGAGCGAGCGGGCGGCGGCCACCGTGGCGTCGGTCCGGTTGGCCAGTGAGGGCGCGACCTCCAGGGAGACGAACCCGTCCGCCCCGCCGCTCTCCTCGTGCACCGGGCGCAGCACCTCCAGCGCGTCCTCGATGTCCCTGACCACCAGCTCCCAGTAGGCGGCCTCCACGGTGTGGCCGGGCACGAGCGAGGCGAACTGCTCGTCGTAGTCGTGCTCGCCGGCGATCGCCTTGGCGAAGATGGTGGGGTTGGAGGTAACCCCCCGCACCCCCTGGGCCACCAGCTCGGCCAGGTGGCCGCCGGTCAGCCAGTCGCGCCGCAGGTTGTCGAGCCATGGGCTCTGGCCCTGGTCGTACAGGTCGTGCAGTCTGGTCATCGGCCCTCCAGGGTCGTGCCGAGGAGCGCGGCGGCCCGCTCCGCCACGTGGTCCGGGGTGAACCCGAATTCGGCCAGCGCCGTGGCGCCGGGCGCGGACGCGCCGAAGGTGTCGATCGAGACGGAGGCGTGGGCATAGCGCTCCCAGCCGAGCGAGGCCCCCGCCTCCACGGCCAGGCGGGGGACGCCCGGGGACAGCACCCCGTCCCGGTACGCCGCGTCCTGCTCCTCGAACCACTCCCAGCACGGGAGGGACACCACCCGGGCGCGGACGTCCCGGCCGGCGAGGAGCCCCGCCGCCTCCAGGCAGACGTGGACCTCGCTCCCGGTGCCCACCAGCACCACGTCGGGCTCGCCGTCCCCGGCGGCCAGCACGTACCCCCCGCGGGGCACGCCGGCGGCGGCGCGCTCGGCCGTCTCGGCCAGCACCGGCACGCCCTGGCGGCTCAGCACCAGCGCCACCGGCTCCTCGGCCTCCACCGCCATCCGCAACGCCTGGGCGCACTCGTTGGCGTCGGCCGGGCGCACCACCACGAGCCCCGGCATGGCCCGCAGCGACATCAGGTGCTCGACCGGCTGGTGGGTGGGGCCGTCCTCGCCGAGGCCCACCGAGTCGTGGGTCCAGGAGTAGACCACGTGGGCCCGGGAGAGCGCCGCCAGCCGCACGGCGCCGCGCATGTAGTCGCTGAAGACGAAGAACGTGCCGCCCACCGGCAGCACGCCGCCGTGGTGGGCCATCCCCGTCATGGCGGCGCCCATGCCGTGCTCGCGGATGCCGTAGTAGATCTGGCGCCCGCCCGGGTGCTCCGGGGACTGGCGCTCGGCGCCCTCGAGGTGCACGCCGGTGTTGCCGGTCAGGTCGGCGGCGCCGGCCACCAGGCCGGGGAGGACGTCGGCGGTGGCGTTCAGGCACGTGTTGAGGGCCTTGCGGGTGGCGATCTGCTCGCCCGCCTCGAAGATCGGCAGCTTGGCCTCCCAGCCGGCCAGGCCCCGACCGGCCCACGCCGCGTCCCAGGCAGCGCGGTCGCCGCCCCACGCGTCGAACCGGCCGGCCCACTCGGCCCGCATCGCCCGGCCCCGGGGCACGCAGCGCCGGTAGAGCTCGAGCACGGCGTCGGGCACCCAGAACGCCTCGTCCGGCGGCAGGCCGAGCAGCTCCTTGGTGGCCCGGATCTCCTCGGGGGGGAACGGGTCCCCGTGGGCCTTCGAGGTGTCCGTCAGGTGCGGCGCCGGCCACCCGATGTGGCTGCGCAGCACCACGAGCGACGGCCGGTCCTCCACCGCCATGGCGCGCCGGAGCGCGGCCTCCAGGGCGTCCGTGTCGTTGGCGATCTCGCCCACCACGTCCACGTCCCACCCGTAGGCGGCGAACCGCTCGGGCACCCGGTCGCTGTAGGAGAGCTCGGTGGGGCCGTCGATCGTGATGTGGTTGTCGTCGTAGACGTAGACCAGCCGGCCCAGCCCGAGGTGGCCGGCGAGCGACGCCGCCTCGTGGGAGATCCCCTCCTCCAGGCAGCCGTCCCCGGCGAAGACGAAGGTGTGGTGGTCCACCAGCTCCGGCCCGAACCGGCTGCGCAGCACCCGCTCGGCCACGCCCATGCCCACGCCGTCGGCGAACCCCTGCCCGAGCGGGCCGGTGGTGACCTCCACCCCGGCGGTGTGGCGGTGCTCGGGGTGGCCCGGCGTCTTGCTGGCCCACTGGCGGAAGGCCTTCAGGTCGTCGAGCGCCAGGCCGTACCCGGTGAGGTAGAGCATCGAGTAGAGGAGGATCGAGGCGTGGCCGTTGGAGAGGACGAAGCGGTCCCGGTCGGGCCAGGCCGGGTCCGACGGGTCGTGGCGCATGACGCGGGTCCACAGCACGTGGGCCAGCGGGGCCAGCGCCATCGCCGTCCCGGTGTGGCCCGAGCTGGCCGCCCGCGGGGCGTCCATGGCCAGGCCGCGCACCACGTTGACGGCGAGCTGCTCGAGCTGCTCGTCGGTTGCGACGGGGGGCACGGCCTCACCCTACCCATTCCCGGGACCCCGGCAAGCCCCTGACACGGGCGGCGGTAGCGTCACCGTCCGATGCAGGTGCCGCCCAACTGCGACCTCACGCTCGGCCTGGTCTGCCTGGACAAGCGCGAGCCCGGCCGGACGGTCTGGCGCATGGCCGCCGACGAGCGGTTCGCCAACCCGGCCGGCGTGCTCCAGGGCGGGTTCCTGGCCGCCTTCTGCGACTCCTCGATGGGCGCGGCGGCGGTCACCTTCGCCGGCGACCGGAAGGTGACGGCGGCCAACGCCGAGATGAAGGTGAGCTTCCTGGCGCCGGTGGCCGCGGGCGCCGAGCTGACGTGCACGGCCGAGGTGGTGGCCGGCGGGCGGCGCACGGCGTTCGTGGAGGCCTCGGTGACGGACGCCTCCGGCGCGCTGGTAGCCCGGGCCAGCTCCACCTATCTCTACCGCGACCGCGGCTGAGGGTTTGCGGGTGGCGCCCGCCCGGGGAAGGATGGTCCGTGGCTACCGAGAGGAGCGGCACTCGAGTGGGACGGAACGGCGGCGGGGGCCTGCGCCAGAGCGGCGGCGAGACGGTGCAGCTCGTCATCGACTACGTCAAGCAGGAGACGCTCGACCCCCTCAAGGGGCTCGGGCGGTTCCTGGCGTTCGGCATCGCGGGCTCGCTCAGCCTCTGCGTGGGGGTGGTGCTGCTCCTCGTGGCGGTCCTGCGGCTGCTCCAGACCGAGACCGGCGCCTTCGCCGGGAACCTGAGCTGGCTGCCCTACCTCATCGTGGGGGTGCTGGCCGTGGTGGTCATCGCCCTGGCGGCCTGGCGGGTGGCCCGCGGCCCGGCGGCCCGGCGGCGGCCGGCGGACGACGAGGGGAGGGCAGGCTGATGGCCGTGCGGACCAACGGGCGGCGCATCTCGCGCGACGACCTGGAGGCGGCGTTCGCCAAGGTGGTGGGGGAGGGCGAGGCCACGGCACGGGCGTCGGCGCCCCCGGCACTGGTGGCCGCGGCCGCGGTGGCGATCGGGGTGGTGGCGATGGCGTAC
>JBOGGH010000029.1:0-12575 GCA_050743905.1 Acidimicrobiales bacterium | reverse complement strand
GTGAGCAGCTGCGTTTGAGGCTAATTCAGGCGGGCCTTGCAAGAGAGTTCTCCGATGCGCACACCCGGGTATTTTCGGCATGATCCCTAAGCTCAGCGGCGCTATTGCCGCCGCCTGTTTGAGTGCCATCGACTCCACAGACGACAAGTGGGCCCGCTTGGAGTGTCCGGCACACTATCCCGTTCTTGACGCACTCAAAGCCATGAGCGGCGTCAGGAGGGTCGGTGTCTTAGCCTCCGCACCGGACATTGCGACGATCCCTGGAAGGGAGAGCAGTTCGTCGCCTCAACAGATTACCGAGTGGCGAAATCGCATGAGGGAAGATAAGTTCGCCCCGACGCTCCTGGTGGGAGATGCGCGTGGGAACGAAGAGGCTGGACTATCCCGCACGCGCGTGGTCTCCACGACGGACGTGGTCCGGACCTGGACTCTGCAGCTGAGAATCTATGTAGATGCGGCCGGCGCAGAGTACCAGGCCAAGCCTCTTCGCGATCTCCTGGACTACCTCCTCGAAGAGGCTGCCAACGCGCGAGTTGATGCGGTCGAGTTGGAGCCTTACCTCGCTTCTGTCCTGGAAGTACCCGGCACTGTCATTACTAATGCCGGGTCGCACCTCTGGAGGCTCGGACTCCTACCCGACAGCGAACTTCTGGGTGGCACGTATCGGGCACGGCTCGCGCTGAACAGGGAGACGGTCGATCTGCTGACCTACCCGCCTGACAGTCAGGCGGATACACGACGGGTGGCCCGCATTCAGGACGGGGCTAGCCCAGAGGCAGCCGCACTGCGGCGCTATGCTGCTAGCCTGGAGCGCGCTGATCTTGCCCCACTCGATCTGGGCGCAGTGCGCAGCCTGCTCGATGGGGTGAAGCGTACATCCGTAGTCGGGCCAAAGCCGCTGCTCGAACTGCTTGACATGGCCGCGGAGCACGGTGAAGAGGTCGTCGAGTCGCTAGCTAAACTCGGTAGAGGCGTGAGACTCGATGGGACTGACATTGAACTGCGCTCTGCTGCAGGCGAGGCTACTCCAGAAGTCCGGGTGGAACTTGAAAACAATTCAGAGCACAGTTGGACGCAGCCACGCGACGACGGAGACCTAGAAGGGGACTTGGACTCGGACGGAACGCAGATTCTGATTGGGTGGGTCGAAACCTCGTCTCAGCAACCCGACAGGCTGGACGCGGCCATCACTGGCCAGGAGTTCCACACTCGTGCGAGGCAGCAGGACGAGACGGACGGAGTGACACTCTATGCTCCGTTAGCTCAAGAGTACGTAGAGGCGCGAGCCGCCATCGGCCGGCTCGAAGGGATCCTAACAGCGGAGGATCAACACGTGCTAGAGCTCTTGGTCACGAGTGACGAAGCGCGTGAAGTGGGCCAGCGATACCTGGACGCGTGGTCTGCGCTGCTTCGCGCGGCATCGCGGGACGTTGCGAACCCACCCTTATTGCTGATGGACCACCTCCCACTTCTGGACGGTCGTTGGGTCGTAGATAGCATTAGGGCGGACCGAGCGGTGCCTCCACGCGGTGGCACCCTAGCTTCGTTCCATCCGTGGCGCCTAGCTCCACTTCTGAAACTCGCGACGTATGCGCGCACTTCGCTCGGCGACCGCGACTTGAGCGGGAAGTTGAAGTGGGCACTGGACAGGGCGGTTCCGGTCTACCCTTTGATTTGGCCCTCCACCAGCCCGCTGAGCCTTGCGTCATACGCTCGAGGTATCGCTCGCTTCGAACTTCCGGGAGGACGCGTACTTGTCCCCTCGTCAAGCGGCACGGGTGTCGTGCAGGTGGTCCGGTCCTTTCTCTCATACCATCCATACGCAAAGGACGGCCTGGTTGTGACCCTTGTGAACCCTCCGCCAGGTGGCGGCTTACCTGCCGCCATCAGGCAGATCCAGTCCGAAGTTGGTCGAGTCATGATTCGCGTTGTCACAACGGTCCCGGACACGGCGGAGCTCGACGGCTTTGACGATGTAGAATTTGTTGGGAGGTTCCCCAGTCTCGAGTCGTGGGCCAACTCGTCGCCGGCCCCGTGTCACGTACTCTTTGCGTTCTCCGAGACGCTGCCCTCGTCATCGGGGTCCAACTTGTCTGCCGGGCAGCCGTTGCGTGGCAGCCACGTTTCTCTAAAGATCGAGGCGCGAGCCACTGCTCTCGGGGGAAAGGGACTGAGGCCGCAGTTGACCTTGTGTCCTCGCGACGACAACGAAGTGGTTCTGCTGCAACGGAACGCGGCCCGACTCATCGGTGGCGATCCGGCTTTGGTAGACACCATTCCCACCCTGCCTGACGCAGACCTACGGTCGTTCGCGGCGGCCGCTGCCAGTACGGAGTGGCTCATCATCGGCGTGCCCGGGCCCGTAGGTGTCGTCGCACAGGCAGACGTGGGTGATCGGCGTCGGCTTATCGGGCGGGAGGACTTTGGCCCGTACGGGCTGTACGTGTACGCCGATGGAGCGTATGCAGTGCGGCGGTTTCTGGGTACGAGAGTGGTCGAGGCTCCAATTGAATTCTCAGAACTCCACCTTGACGCGCAGATCGAACGTATTGCCGAGAACAGCCCCAGGCAGATACTGGGGCTCGCTCGCCGGCACGAAGGGGTGACCGACACGATCGGAGTCTTCACGGCACTCGACGTCGAGCCCCACGCCGACTTCTCCACGTTGACGCGCGCGGCGTACAGCACATTCTATCTTTCCATGGATGAGATTGGATGGACGCGTCATTGGCTCGGCCCTCACCTCCGATGCGATTTCCTTCGAGTGGACGTCGCGCGTGATCGCGGTGCAGAGGTATGCGTTCGGATGCGAGCCTTAGAAGCGAAGGCAAGTCGACAGTCATCCGGTGGAGAGCCGTCCGCCGGGAGGCCACCCTGGAAGGAGGCCGTGGAGCAGGTGCGCGCTACATTGGACAACCTTCACGGTATGTATCGCCTTGACGCGCCGAACATGATTGCTGACCTCCGTTTCACATCGTTCTGCGAGCACCTGTTCTCTGTCGCTATCTCTAAGCTGTTGCCGATCCAGAATGGCGACCTTCCAGTGCTGGAGCACCTTTCCGGTTTCTCTGCGAGAACATTGCCGATGACCGCGGTCGTGTGTGACGGCGTTGCGGTCAGTACCTTTTATAGCGAGTTGTCCGGACTCGAAGCGGCCAAGGCACCGCCGCGCAAAGCAGGGGACTGGGACGTCACAGTGGTAAAGGCCACGAGCCGAGCGGTCAACGCGATCTTGACCGGCTCAGAGCTCGGGGGGGTAGTCTGGCACAAGCCGGAGTCTCGTGACGATGGACGGAGCGAGGATAGAACGAGAACGGCAGCCCGAGTGACCGAAGGATCCACTGCGGGGACGACGGCGCAGCCTAGTGCTGGCACTGATGACAGTTTCGGCCGTCCTCATGTGCGTAGTCCGCACCTGACTCGTGCTCCGGCAGATGCAGCTCGGTTGGCCGAGGCTCTGTTTGCTGCCTGCCAGCGGCGCGGCTTTCGTCTGGGGGAGCCAACTCAGGATACGATTGCCGTTGGGCCAACGCTGGTAGCTATCTCGCTGCCGCTTGTCGCAGGCGCGTCGATCAGCGAGATTGTTCATAGCGAAAAGGACCTGGCGCGGGAGGTCGGGGTCAGTAGCATTGACATTGGCAACGACCCCGAGAGGCCTTTCTACGTCAGGTTCGTCACTCTGAGGCCAGAGCGGGAGTTTCCG
This sequence comes from Acidimicrobiales bacterium, assembly GCA_050743905.1. Classification (GTDB taxonomy): domain Bacteria; phylum Actinomycetota; class Acidimicrobiia; order Acidimicrobiales; family RAAP-2; genus JBOGGH01. Next base: position 8,872 of record JBOGGH010000029.1, on the reverse strand, counting down.
ATGCTGCCCAGGACTCTTCCTGCGACAGTGGAGCCCGAAGGGGACCTGTACTTGGCGATTAGCCTCGGCCAGGACGAAAGGGGGCAGGACAAAACGGTCTACGCCTCAACGTGGCCTCATGCACTCGTGGGCGGGACCACCGGAAGTGGTAAGACTACCTTGCTCCGCTCGATCGTTCGCCAAGTTGGGGCGGTAGCGCCCCGATGGGCGCAATTGGTGGTCGTCGATGGCAAAGGTGAGTCGGACTATTTCAAGCTCGTCGCCGATGACTGCTACGTCCCGCGTTGGGTAGGTCCGCAACGAGAAGCCGACAGCGCGGTGGAGGTCATGGAATGGGCTGTTAAGGAGGAGTTGCCTCGCAGACGCGCGATCGTTAGGGCCCGGGCTGAGGCCGCAGGTACCCGCTTTGAGGCGAGAGGCAACTATGTCGAAGCCTTTAGAGAGTCCTCCGACCCGGCGTTACTCCCACTCCTGATCGTGATCGACGAGTTTGGAGATCTGATGCTGCGTGGGAAGCGACGCGCGGCGTTCGAGGAGGCGGTGCAAGCCGTAGGCGCGACCGGGCGGTCGGCCTTGGTGCACATGATTTTGGCCACGCAGAGACCTGAACAACGAGTCGTTCCGGGAATCATCAAGGGCAACCTTCCGTGCCGGATCGCTCTCCAACTGCCGACCACGGCTGACTCAATGACGATCCTCGGACACGGGGGAGCCGAGCATCTGGCCGGCAAAGGTGATCTCATTCTAGAACCCCCCGAGGGCAGTTCCCTGCGGCTGCAGTCATACGACGTGTGACCAGGCGCGCCCGGGGCCGGCTCCCGCTGACCAGTTTGCAGGAGGCCAGCGTGTCCTGAAGGTAACGCTCGGTGGATTAGGCGCGGGCCGGTGCGAATGTCCTCCTCGGCAGCCCCTGCGGTTGCCCCTGCGCTGAGCCCCACCAGGCGCCGTCCGTCTGACGGGAGGGGGCGGCCGCTAGTCGGGATGGCTGGAAGCCCATAGGGGACGCCCGGACGGTAGGACACTATCCCAGTGGGCCAGCGCCGCGTCAGCCGAATGGCCGAGGAGAGGCGAAGACGTCTGGCGAGTCAGGGCATCTTAGGTGCCGCACCACAGCCCGTGGTCGACGACGCCCTTCGCTTCTTTGCTCCAGCAGGGTCTGCCGGTGCTTGCGCGATGGCTCAATACGTAGCGCGCTGCGGGTCGGCCTAGAAGGTGGCGAGGCTCACAACCGGCCGCGGTGAGAATGCGCCCGACAGTCATCTTTGTCCCACCTCCCTACTTGGGGAAACTGCCGTCCACTCCCAAGCGTATCCGCGGCGGCGTCGCCCATGAACGCCTCGGCACCGATGCGATGCCTGTCGCGCCCGAACTTGACCCACCGCCTCAGTCTCCCTTTGCAGACTGCAGCGTCCTCAAACACTTCAGGAATGCCCGGATGTCGCCCAGTTCTGTCTGTTCGAGTGGATCAGGGCTGAAGTGCATCACCTCGTTCCGCATTTCGCGGACGCGGTGCAACGCGTTCACGAACTCCTTGCGATCCAATTGCCACCGCAGCCGTTCCCATTGCTCGGGAGGCTCCAATAGGCGCAGCATCTCACCGAGCGTCAGGTCGTCGACGGAGGCGACGGACCGGCCCTCCGCCGAATCCGCCACGTTGGACATCTCGGCTGCGCTGAAAACGGTTCCGATCGAATTGCGAAGTCGGAGCTCTATTTCGCTCAGCAACATAAAGGGACCGGCAAGGTCGGCGAACTGCTGGCTGAGATCAGCCGTGGTGACGATCCCGGGTAATCCTGGTGCAGGGCCCGAGACAAACACAAAGCCAACGCGGACGATGTCCGGAATTGAATCTAACAACTCGGCTTGGGGGGAAACGACCGGGGCATCGACGGTCGCCTGGTGCACGAAGCTGATGGCCGCCTCGCGGAGGAGGGCTTTGGCAACGCTCTCCCAGGTGATCGCCAGCGGTCGGTCATACTTAGACTGGATAACACCCAACTGTGAGTAGTCGTGCAGCAACATCAGCGTCTGAGCACGCTGAATGGTGTCCTGGGGTGCCACAGTGACCAGTTTGCCGGTCGCTGATGGGAGAGACCCAACCCGGACGCCCACTGAGCGCACTACGCTCTCTGCTTCAGAATCCACGGGAGTCTCTCGCGATAGGTGCTCTAACTTCACGATGTCGTCCATCCCACCCTGGGTGAATGGTGGTTCGGTGGTCAACCCGGCGACCTTGAGTGCCCGCGAAACTTGAGCCACCACCTGGTACCCACGCCGCTGTGCACCCCAGAGAGCGAGCAGGCTGCGGATGGAAATGCGTTCCGGCTCCGTGGGGTCGGCGGCGGCTGCCCTGGCAAGCAGCGCGGCACGCCGCTGCCCGATCGTCGGTCCGGAGTCAGGGGCCAGGTTCCACTCAACCGGGGGGATCTGGAACACCTGCTCGCTGTTGGACGAGTCGTCCATTAGTAGCCAGCATAAGCCACGAAGCGACTGCTAGCCTCCCACCGCCCCCCACCGCCTCCATGTGAGGGGATCTGGCGGCTGGGAGGGGTGGCGGCCAGATCTCGCGAGGTTGTGACCCACCGTGCGGTACCTCGGCAGCGATGACGGGCTTGGCTCCGGGGCGCCCGAGGACCTGCTGCCCACCGCCCCGGTCAGATCGGTCCCCCCGGCTGCCGCTCGATTGTCCACGGCCCAAAGTTCTGTCGAAAGCTATGAACCAACAGAAGGGCTAAGCCTAGGAAGGGTGCGATCGGCCGACCGGCCCAACACGAGCGCACCGTGCCGTTATCGAAGGTCGGTATAGAGCAGGTCACAGTGCACCTCGAATCGCTTGCGCTCACCCTGCGCTGGGATGAAAGCAGCCGCGACAGCGTCCGGTATAGGTATGTAGATTCTGTCGGCGAGAACGATCGTCGCAGTCGGGAACGGACCGCCTCCGGACTCTGCCACCACTCGGCTCGTCTGAAGATCGTAGTAGAGCCCGAACTGCCCAGAATGATGCTCGAAGACAAACAGCACCTTCTGTCCCCCCCAAACTATCGAGGTCGAGTGGGGCTGGAGGAAAAACGCTCCTTGCTCGTCGCGGCTCCGCTCGGACAATGAGATGAAGCACCGGTAGCCGCGTAGGGGCGCCTCCGCCGGAGCGATGGTGAGAAGCTTGGCGTCAGCAGACAGCTCCGCCCGCAGGATCGGAGGCGCGGGCCCTAGCTCAGGATGACTCGATCCGACGACGCTTTCATTGTCGACAACATCGGGGACGACGTCACGCACCGCGACAGCGGCGGTGCTGTCGACAATCTGCACGCTTTGCCTCACGATCCTCGCGGAGCGCTCTGCCGCCTCCGTCATGGTAAGGTGTCCTTCGACATACTCGGTCCATATGCCGCTGAGACTGCTCAGGTCGTCCAGTTCGTACTCGAACACGTCTCGAGTGCGTTGAATCGTCCTCAGGAACGCTTCCGCCCCTTGGCGGGTGCTGCTCGGGACGCGATCTGCGATTCGCGGGAATACCAGATTCCGGACAAAGTCCTTGACCATCGAAGCGAAGGCCTGAATGTTTGTGGTATACAGCCCAGCGATGACACTGAAAGTTGGCGCTGCTGGATCAAGCACGATCGCGGGAGGATCCCCGCTCGCCTCGACGACGATGGGAAGTCCATGGGAGAGCTCCCCCAGGCTAACCGAAGCGGGGTAAAAGTAGTCGCTCGCCAGGGTGGCGGCAATGCGAAATACTAGTGCTTGCTCTGCAGTCGACCAAGTACCCTCCGGTTTGCTGAGTAGCACCTTGGGGGCATCGTCCACAAGGTTCACTTTGCAGTACCGCTTGAGGAACTGCTCCTCACAGAAGCGTCGCGGCTGTTCGTTAGCGAGAACAACGAGGGGCGAGTCGTCGCTCCCCACGCTTTCGATCATCGACCGGTCATTACCCGCATAGACCAACAGGGGCCGGTCTCGCGACTGCTCCCGTAGCACGGCAAGGGGTGTACGACGCGCAGGCTCTACCCTCGCTTGGAGATTGCCACAGAGGTCGATGCGGCCGTTCCTGCGGGCCCACTCCATGAACCGGCTGTTCAGGTCGGCTTCTGGGCGTGACGCGATTGCTACGGACACTGCCTGCTCGACCGCAGAGACGACGGACTGGAGCAGCTGCATACTCGAGGTCGTGAGTGCCTCCCGACCAGCGGTTGGGACTAGGGCGGCAAAGTCAGCCACGCCACCGAAGTGGTAGAGCGAGGCCACGCCTACGGTCGCGAGACCGAAGCCATTGCGGAAGGTGCGTAGCGAAGGACTACCTTGGCGGAGAATCAGCTTTCCTGGCAGGGTGCCACCCTGATAGGCGACGTTCTCGACTCGCGCCCACACTTCGCCCGTCCCCGCGGCCAACCGTAGCGCCACTTCGGCAGTCACGCTCACGCTGAGGTCCTGCCGTCCTAGCTTCAGTTCCTCGCCAGGTGGGGCAGGAATCGCTTCCTCGATGTCGCGGTGGCTGGCCAGCTCTCCGTTAACCCTGACTGGGATGGCGACGTAGGCGACGAAGTCCGAGATGTAGGCGACGGCCTGCGCGACGTCTAGGGAGCGCCCAGGCTCGATGTGAGCGACGACTCGCGTGCCTGGCCGTCCGGTGGGTTGAATTGCGCGGAGCTCGATACACTCCTCGGTCGTTGATAATGAGGCCTTGTGGGCGCTGCTCTCGGTTCGCTCGCCGGTGAGCGCTGACTCGGTCTCCAGCGAGAGTACATCGGCGATACCAAAATTAGCCATCGCGCCGATCCCAAACGTGCCGACGACGCCTGCTGCGCGGGCCTCGTCATTGTTCTTGCTACTTGAGCCGGCCCGCCAGTAGTGGGACCGAAGATCTTCCTGCGTCATGCCGATGCCATTGTCGTCGATAGTGATGGCGTCTCCCGAAACCTCCACCTCGATGCTGGGGTCAAACTCTTGCCCCAGGTAGCGACGGAGCAAGACCGCGTCGAACGCGTTCTGAGTGTTCTCGCGAAGAAGCGCCAGCGGCGACTGGTAGATCTCCGCAGCGAGGACCTCAATAACTCGACTGACATCGACCTGGAATGGAATCCGCTCCACTTTGCTCACCGGTTGATCTCCCTCTGGGTCTCGACCCATCGTCTCAGGTCGGCTGCTACCGGTTCCGGCATCCCCAGCACAGGAGCGCGGCCGAGGAGGCTCAAGGCGTCGTCGAGTCGCCCCGTCTCGGTGTTCGCTCGCACCAGTAGCGCCAGCTCGGCGGCGTTGAGCGGCCCGGCGAGCGCTGCACCGGCCCGGTCCCACAGGCGCCCCTCGCGGAGTGCACGGACCAGCAAGGTCCTGGGATAGGACTCCTTAGTCGGGCGGGTTGCGGCAAGGATGGAGAGCGCGTCGGCGAAGCGACCGTCGCTGATCGCCTGCTCTGCCTCATCCACGAGCGGCCGCTGCCGTGCGATCAGTGCGGCGTGAGCGCGCTCCGAGTCCCCGCCGAGGCTCAAGTCGACGTAGCCGCGGCCGCCCAATTCAGAACGGCGAGCTGCGGCGAACACTGTAGCAACGGCCATCTCACGAATGTGCACACGAGCCTTCGTGAAGGCGTCGTCCAGCTCGACGATGTTGTACTGGCGGTTGACGCCAGTCGGGAGATCATGTCGCCCGGCGCACAACGAGCCCGCGCTTATCACCGCCATCGGCTCCTGCTCCGGAAGATGAATGTAACGGCTGGCAGCCTGGGCACGGTGCTGATGACCGTGGAGTCCCAATCGGAAGCCTTTGCCGATCAGTGCGTGGACGACCTCGACGTCCATGTAGTCGGAGGTATATGGAGCGCCCTCGATGCTATGGTGCCAGATCGCCATGAGTAGGTCGTAGCCCGCCGCGCGGTCATGGAGGTCCATGTGCGCCCGAGCCACGGCACGCTGGGGGATGTGCCCGTGGAACGCGAAGCAGTCATTGCCGCCGCAGGAGTTGAACCCCACCACCCCAACTCGCCCCTCGAATAGCTCGAACAAGCGGTAGTAGGCCTTGTCGTCGCACCCGAATGGCAGTCGAACGCCGGCGTAGAACGACTGCATGGCTGCGGTGTAGTGGCGAAACCGGTGCTCGTAGAGCTCGTGGTCGACGATGCGGTACAGCCGCCGCTCCCGCCAGTCCCACCGTAGGTCCGACGATGGGCCGAACGCGATGGGGCTAAGGTCCTTGGGAACAGCGGCAGCGTCAACCGCGGTCATGGCCTGACGCGCGACGTGCCATTCCACGTCGTGATTGCCCGGAACGACGAGCACACGGCTCCGGTCGCCTTCGGCAAACCGTTCCGCGAGTCTGGCGAGGAGATCGACGGCGACTTCGTACTGGTCGCCGACCTCCGCGTCGGGGTCTACGCTGCCCGGGCCTGCACCTTGCACAAGATCGCCACTGACGACCACGGCCTCGGGCCCTGGGATCTGGGGGTCCTCTGCGGTGTAGCGATCTCGGTCGGCGACGAGAGTTGAGATCAGTTCGTCGTTGCCGATCGGGTCCGTTTCGGTCCGGTGCAAGTCCGACACGTGCAAGATTGCCCTGCTCATGGCTCTTGCGCCGCCTCGCTCGGCGGGTCGGACGCCTCGGCGCCGGTTCCCCAGGCCATCCTACTGATACCCCCGTCGACTCGGTGGGGCCCGTCACGGGAAAACGTAGAGGGCGCAGGTTGGGGGCCTTCCAAGCCAACATCCTCTGGTCGGGTCGGCTTCCGTCCGTGTCCGTGGCCCATTCTCGCAGGCGGGGGTAACTGACCCGCAGCGGAGATCAGTCGCCCTCAGTTACTGGAAGCGGATATGTCCACCTCAAATTTGACAGCCTAACGACGGAACAGGCGGCTCACAGGACGGACGCGACTGGCCTGGGGCTTGGCCAGTTTGATCTCACTCCTCGAGACAGGCCGGGGTGACTTGGTCAGAAAGTTGAAAGCCGCCGGGCCGCTCCCTTACCCCCATCACCCCACTGCACTTCCCCTGCCCCCCACTCACCCAACTACCCCCCCCTCTCCCCAGACCCCCTCCATCTTGGGGGATCTGGCGGCCGCCTTACGGACGGCCGCCGCATCCCTATACAGATAGGGGCCGGGGACCGGTCCCCTCCGCCGACCGGCCGCATCCCTGTAGAGCCATGGGAAGGGCGGCCTGCTAAGCCAAGGACGGCGCCGGCGGCGACACAGCGGGCCCGGGAGCCCCTAGGATTGCCCTGGCGGCGCCCGCCAGGGCGGGGGCCGGCGGCGATTTGAGGAGAGGGAGATGGCCCAGGGTAGGCGGCGGCTCAGCCTGGCGATGGGAGCCGGGGCGGCGGCCTCTGCCGCCCTCGCCCTGGGCGCTCTGCTCGGCTCGCCCGCACTTGCCGATGCCAGCCTCGGCAACTGGTCGCCCGCCGCGGGCAGCTACAGCATCGACACCACCACCCAGACCCTGACCGGGCCCGCGACCAGCTATGTCGGCGAGGATGACCTAGGGATCGCCACCTTCACCTTCGCTGACGTGGACATCCCCTCTGGGGCGACGATCACGGTGACCGGGACCCTCCCCCTGGAGCTGGACGCGACCGGCTCCTTCACCCTCTACGGTGCGATCCAGGGCGATGGCGTAAGCGCCAACGCCGGGAGCAGCACCGCATCCGGCAGCGCCGGCGGCCCGGGGGGCGGCAGCGGCGGAGCCGGCGGCCTCAACCCGGGCTCGGGTCCAGGGGCCGGCGGGGCCGCCTCCACCGCCGAAAACGGCGCCGGCGGGGGCGGCTTCGGCGGGGCTGGGGCTGCGGGCGGGGTGCTTGGTGCCACTGGCACCGCCGGGGCTGGCGGGGCCACTTACGGCGACCTGCTCACCCAGCTCCAGGGTGGCAGCGGTGGCGGCGGGGCCAGCACCACCGCCGCCGTGGACGGTGGCGGTGGCGGCGGGGCGATCGAGATCCTGGCCCCGACCGGGACCATAACCATCGGCAGCGGCGCAACTCTGAGCGTCGACGGGGGCGGCGGGGCCCTGGGGGGCAGCGGTGCCTCAGGCGGTGGCAGCGGCGGTGGCATTCTGCTCGAGGCGTACTCGATCAGCCAGGGCGGCGCGCTCACGGCGGCGGGCGGTGAGGGCGGCGCCGGCGGTTGCTGCGGTGGTGGTGGTGGTGGTGGTGGTGGCCGGATCACCCTGGTTTACAACGCCCTCACCGGGGCCGGCACCACCTCGGTCGCTGGGGGCACCAGCTACGTCCGGGTGGGTACGGGGGGGAGTGGCTCCTCAACTGGCAGCGAGCCCGACCCGACCGGCTTCCCCGGGGTGGTGACCTCGATCAGTCCCCCGACGACCACCACCGCGGGGATGACCCCGGCCTCGCCCCAGGTCGGACAGACCGAGACCCTCACCGCGATGGTCACCACCACCACCATCCCGGCGCAGCCCACCGGCCAGGTCGTCTTCAGAGATGCCGGGGGCGCGCTCTGCACGGCCAGCCTCAGCCCCGGCTCGACCGACTCGACCGGGTCCTGTACCTACCGGGTCAAGGCGAACGGCGGCGATGCCATCACCGCCACCTATGATCCGAGTGGTCCCTACGCGGTCAGCGCCGCGTCGGTCGCGGTGGTGGCGGTGCCGGTCTCCGGGGCCAGCTCCGGTCCGGTGGGGCTGGCTGGTGGAGCTCTGGCTCTGCTGGCGGGGATGCTGCTGGCAGCGGCGGGTCTGGTAGCCGTGCGTCGGCGCCCCGGTTCGGCCCTTCGCGGCTAGACGCCGCTCCGACAAGGGACGCGGCGAGCGCTTTCGCAAACCGGCTCAAAACGCACTGGCTCGGCTCGGCTGCAGGTGACCCGGTCCTCTCTCATACGAGCATGGCCGCCCCAAGTGGGTCGCTTGCGCAGCGCCGTGGCAGCAGGGGCGAGGAG
>JBOGGH010000028.1:0-12602 GCA_050743905.1 Acidimicrobiales bacterium | reverse complement strand
GCGTGTAAGCGTTCCACAGCACCACATAGTCCGCAAGCCGTCCGTCCACAGGGAAGTTGCTCTCGAACATGCACCGCTGGGGCGTTAGCACCTCGATGCAATACAGGAACTCGGTTCTCCAATACTTGGCGAGAGACGCAGACGACCGGGGAACGGTGAGCAACGTGGGGTCGAGAAATGGGTGGAACCCGATGCCGCCCAGCTTGAGGTAGACGTTTGGGTACGGGGCTAGCATGGCTATCTGCCGCCGCCATTCGTGCAGCATGGCCGAGCGGTCATTAGCGTACGGTCCTACGCACACCGGTCCGCCGAGATGGTCGATGACGATTGTCAGATCGGGCAGTTCCTGGGCTAGAACCACGACGTCGGCCAACTGCGGAAAGTATAGCCAGGTCTCGAAGATTAGCCCGCGACCAACGAGTTCTGCGGCGCCTGCCTGGAACATCGGGTCAGCGAGCGCGCGCGCAGGCGCGTTTATGGCGGGACGGTACACGGCTGGGTTGCTGTCCCACGCCACGATGTGCCGGACGCCCTTGAAGGCGTTGCCGCCGGCACAGAGGTGCGCATCGAGCACGGCGCCCACTTCGGCCCCGAGAAACAAGTTGGCATGTCCGACGTGGCCCGCGCAGATGCCGTCGTCACCCTGCTGACTCCGGACCCATTCCGTCTCGCCGACCGGCCTCAGCGCATCGGGCCCCGTGGTTCGGTAGCGGGTACCGCACTCCACGAACACGGTACTGGTGACCCGATGTCCCGAAGCCAGGTCACGCTGGAACTCGCTGCGCCCATAGCGCGCACGAGGTTGGTGGGCGCGCTCTTCCTGCCACAGGTGATGATGCGCGTCCACGACGGGCAACTCGGGCTCGAGCGCTCCCTCCGCGGTCACAGCTTCCTCCTCGTATGGGTCAAGGAGTTGGAGGGTCCGAGACGAGGGCCCGAACGAGGCTGCTGTCACAGGGGAGCGGCAGCTGGCTCTGCATCGCCTTGCTCACCCTGGCCACAAAACCAGACCAGTCCAGTGCCGCTGCGCCGAGGATGTCACGCTCACGGAGGTAGAGCGCCGCGACGGCTCCGGCATGGCCCTCCACTATGGTGACGTCATCAGATAGGGTGACGTCGGCGATGCCGACTGTTCGAAGCTCGTGATCGTACTGGTCCGACCAGGCGTAGGGCACCATCGCGAAGGGCTTCGCATCCCGGACCAGCCCGCTGGCGATCCGCATTCCGTGATTCTGAGCGACGGTTTCGTGCTCGCTGTGCACGGGGCCGAAGTACGGGTGCGACCACGTGGTCACGTCACCTACTGCGTAGACGTCCGGAAGGCCGGTACGGCCTAGCTCATCGACCGCGACAGTTCCCTTGACCAGCCGCCCTGCGAGGACTGGAGCAAGCCATACGGTGTCGGGGACGATACCGATGCCGATGATGGCCGCGTCGGCAGCGAGAATGGTCCCGTTGTCGAGCTCGACGCCTTCGATTCGTGTGTCCCCCGTGAATCGCACGACCGTCGTGCCGAGCAGGAACCGGACACCATGATCCTCGTGGAGCCGTACGAGCCGTTGACCAAGCTCCTCACCGAGGCGTGGGAAGGGCAGCTGGCACACGTCGACGACCGTGACCTCCAGGCCGAACCCACTCGCAGCGGCTGCGACCTCGAGCCCGACCAATCCCGCTCCGATCACGGCGAGCCGTCTGCGGGTGCTTAGTGTCTCCCGGAGGATCCGCGCGTCCTCGAGGCTCCTGAGGTAGTGGATTCCTTCCAGCTGAGTTCCCGGCACATCCATTGTTCGGGGGGTGCCCCCGGTCGCTATCAGCAGCTTGCTGTAAGTCAGGACAGTCCCGTCAGCGAGCGTGAGGAGGTGAACATCAGGCTCCAGGGCCACGGCGCGAGACGAAGCCAGGAAGTTCGCGTGCCCCCGCGCGTAATGCTCCGGCGGATGGAAGAAGATCGAGGAGTCGCAGGAACCGTCGAGGAGAAATCGCTTCGAGAGCTCCGGCCGATGGTACGGCCGGTGTGGCTCATCCCCTACGAGCAGGACCGGCGTCGTGCTGCTCTTTCGGAAGACATCGAAGGCCCGGCCACCCGCCATTCCGGCGCCGACGACAACGACGGGGTCCACCAGGATGCGCCTAGACCGTCACGACGACGTCGCCGTCCACGATCTCGACGCCGTAGACCGGAAGCGGTTCGTCGCACGGCTTCGCCGTGGCCTCGCCCGTGACGATGTTGAAGCGGCCCTCATGCACCCCGCACTGGACCTCGCGCTTGTCGAGAAGCAGTTCCCCCAGGTCGAGCGGGGCTTCGCCGTGTGTGCACTCATTGCTGAGGGCGTAGAAGGTGTCCTTCGGGCCATGGATGATCAGGATTTCGAGCCCATCGATGATGAAGCCCCGCATCTGGCCGGGGGGAACGTCCTCGGCGCGGCACACCGAGAGCCGGACGTTGGTGGAAGGGGCTGGTGTCTCCACTACTGCCTGCACTTTCGCCTCTCGAACTGGCACTTCACCACTGCTACCGTCGGCCGGAACCCATCGTCTACATATGATAGGTCGCAACGTCCGAATCTGTACACAGAATTGCTTACTAAGCCTGACTATCCTCGCTTGCCCACGAGGATGCTCCTGCTTTCTGTGTGCAGAGAAGGTCCGCAGCAGTTGTGCTCAGCTTCCTCGGGGCCCTGCGGCGATGTCCAGCGCGACTAGGATCCGCGAGATCATGTTGTAGTAAGCAACCGTGACCGTCAGTTCGACAAGCTGGCGATCATCAAGATGACGACGCAGCTCGTCAAAGGTCGCATCATCGGCCGCCACCGACGATGTCAGGGTCTCGGCGAACCGCAACGACGCCCGTTCGACGGGGTCGAACAGGAACGAGCTCTCCCACTCCGACAGCGCGTCCAACCTCGCGGCACTCTCCCCCAGCGTGAGGGCGATCTCTCGGTGCACGGCCACCTCGTAGGCCGCGCGGTTCACCTGGCCTACGCGGCAGGTCACCAGCTCGCGGAGGCTCGCGGGCAGTAGCGCGTGGCGCCGGACACCGTTGCCCAGCTCGATCATCCCGGCAGCGATGGGCGGGCTGTGCAGGAGCACGGGGTAGAGCTCCCCTAGGCGACCGCGCTCTTGCACGATCCTCTCGACAAGAGACCGGAGCGTGGGATTCTCCGGGTCCACAGCAGACACCCTGCTCACAGCGGTCTACCTCCAAGTGGGTGCAGCAACGTCACGCGAGCCTAGGAGCATGATCGACCCCCGGGCAAACTCACGCCGCCTCGACGGTGAGCGATACTTCCTTGGCAGCCAAGTATCGCTCGGCGTCGATGGCCGCTGCGCAACCCGTCCCTGCGGCGGTGATCGCTTGGAGGTAGGTACGGTGCACGAGGTCTCCGGCAGCGAAGACACCGGCGAGATTCGTCTCAGTCCCAGCCACGACCTTGACGTAGCCATCGCCATCCAGCTCGACCTGCCCCGCCACGAGTTCACTCCTGGGCTGATGCCCGATTGCGATGAAGAGGCCCACCACGTCGAGATCACGCTCAGAGCCGTCAAGGGTGTCTCGAAGTCGAACGCCGGTCAGGCGTTCGTCGCCGTGGAGATCGGCCACCTCGCTATTCCACGCCCAGCAGATCTTCTCGTTAGCCGCCGCGCGATCAGCCATGATCCTGCTAGCGCGCAGCTCGGAGCGACGGTGAACCACAGTGACCGAGCGGGCGAACCTGGTCAGGTAGGTCGCTTCCTCGATGGCGGTGTCGCCACCGCCAACGACAGCGATGTTCTTGTTGCGGAAGAAAGAAGCCGTCGCAAGTGGCACACCACGAAACACCGAAGCCGGATAGCTCGTCCTCGCGAGGCAACCCGAGCTTGCGGTAGGCCGATCCCATGGCGAGAATTACAGCATCCGCAATGTACGTGCTCGAGCTCGTCCTCACTGTCTTCATGTCGCCGGTCAACTCGACGGAAATCACTTCGTCGGCGACGAGATCGGCGCCGAACTGCTTGGCCTGTGCGCGGATCTGGTTCATCAGCTGCGGCCCTTGGATCCCGTCGGTGAACCCGGGGAAGTTCGCCACCTCCGTGGTCGTCATCAGGGCCCCACCAGGAGCGACTCCCTCGAAAACCAACGGAGTCAACTGGGCCCTGGCGGTACACAACGCGCTGGTGTACCCGGCCGGCCCGGCTCCGATGATCACGACGGTACGGTGATTGCTCAAAGCGGCTCTCCCGACGGGTCGGTGTCTCAGCTGACGCGCTGCTTGACCGAGCTTCAACTGGCTCTTCGCACGAGCGTGCCAGAGATTTGACAATTTCTGTGCACAGAATTTGCCATTTTTGCCTCTATAGTTGACTTAATTACTCGCGAACCGCTAGTTTCTGTGCACAGTCAGCGATGAAAGGGAGTGCATGTGCAGAGCGATGCAGCCGTCGTCAGGGGTACGGGCGCGGGCACCGTCGAGATCCTCGGCTTCGGAGACACGGGCCCTTACTTCCCGCCCGTGGAGGACCACCTGAAGTACGTTGCCTCGACGCTGGCCGCAGCCGACCTCCGGATCGGACAATGTGAACGCCTCTACACCGACCTTGGTGCGCGACAGAACAACGGCCACCCGACTGTGCGGCTGCCCCGCGAGCTGGCCGACGTTTTCTTCGACAGCGGCATGGACGTCGTGTCCCTCGCCGGTAACCTGGCGATGGACTTCGGCCCCGAGGCGATGCTCGACACGAAGGAGTTCTTCCTCAGCCGGGGCATCCAGGTCGTGGGGGTCGGCAGGGACTCTCGTGAAGCCCGCGGGCCGGTCTTCGTCGAGCGTAAGGGCAAGAGGATCGCCGTCCTCGGGTATTGCTCCGTCTTGCGGAAGGGCAATGAGGCGGAGCCGAACAAGCCAGGTATCGCACCACTGCGCGTCCGCACATGGTATGAGCCACTATGGGACTGGGAGCCGGGCAGCCCGGCGATCGTTCACACGGTTCCGTACGAGGAGGATCTCGCCGCGCTGCGTGAGGACATTACGGCCGCCAAGGCGGACGCTGACTTCGTGGTCTTGATGATCCATTGGGGAGTCCACTACGTCCCCCGCACGATCGCCGAGTACCAGCCAGTCATCGCCGACATCGCCTTCAACTCCGGGGCAGATGTGATCTTCGGGCACCATGCCCACGTGCCAAAGGCCATCGGAGTGCACTCCGGGAAGGTCTGTTTCTACAGCCTGAGCAACTTCATCATCTCGGAGCCCAGCCACAGCGCCGCGGCCAACAAGAATCTCGAGCCGTATGGCGTGTTCATGGACCCGGACTATCCCCACCTGCGTGGGCAGGACGGGAAGCGGAGCCTCATCGCCCGCGCGCGGGTCCATCCCGACGGCAAGTCCGACATCTCCTTCGTGCCCATCCTGATCGACAAGCAACACCGACCCGAGCCGCTTCAGCCTGGTGACCCCCGGTTCGACAATGCCTTGCAGTTCATGGACTGGGCATCGGAAGGGTTCGATCACAAGTTCGACATCAGCGGTACCGAGGTCAAGGTCACCTCCGCCCTCGCTGTCTCTGACTAGCCGTGGAGGTCCGGTTTCCTGTGTGCACAGGAAGACGCGAGTATCGGCAACGAATGAAGAGCCGGCCTATGCGCGGTTCTAGTCCTGGCAGAGGAGCGCGATGCCGTTCCTGACGGAGTATTGTCCTCCGCTGCACTACCGCGTGGAGGGCAGTACGACCGGCGAGTGGGTTACATTCAGTCACTCACTGTTCGCTGATCTTTCCATATGGGATCCACAGGTCGAGGCCTTGAGCCATCGGTATCGCATCCTGCGCTACGACCAGCGTGGTCATGGGGCAACGGCTCTCGGGGCGAATTCGCACCCGCTGACGTTCGGCATCTTGGCCGACGACGTCATTGCCCTTCTCGACCGGCTCGAGATTGACAGGACCCACTTTGTCGGCTCGTCCATAGGCGGAACCACCGGAGTCGTACTGGCCGCGAGAGCTGCCGGACGCATTGGAAGGCTTGTGGTTGCCGGATCCCGCCCGTGGGCCCCGCCCGAGGCGCGAGCCGCGTGGGAACAGCGTATCGCCACGGTGCGCAGCCAGGGCTTGACAGCCCTCGTCGATCCGACCGTTGCCAGATGGTTCTCGCCGACGACCGTCCGGGACCGGCCGCCTGGTCTCCGTCGGCTCAGAGCGGTGATGAACACAACGAGCCCCGCCGGGTACATCCGGGTGGCTGAGATGCTCTGCGCGTACGACGTGAGGACCGAGGCCGAGTCGTTGACGTGTCCAGTTCACTACATCGGCGGATCACTCGATCCTGGATGGCGCGAAGCGGTCGAGCAGTTCACCTCAGGCCATAGTCGCCGCCTGACTGTTATCGAGGGCGTGGGCCATCTCCCGAACGTGGAGGATCCAGGAGGCTTTTCAGGCGTTCTGCTCGATTCCCTGACCTGTTGAGGAGACCGCATGGACGGACGACTCACCCCGATCCCGGATGACGCTCTCACAGCCCAGCAGCGCCATCTCCTGTCCGAGTGGGCGGCCGATCGGGGGCAGACCTCGCCGCCAGGAGACATCTGGCGCGTGCTGGTGAGGTCACCCTCCGGAATGCGATGTGTTGGCAAGCTCGGTACATTCGCACGGACGGGAACGGTGCTTCCGCCCAGACTGCGGGTCGTCTGCTCGTACATAGCAGTCTCGCGATGCGGCTTCCAGTTCGAGGTGGGGATCCAGCACCGAAATCTCGAGCTGCACGGCTTCGACGCAGCGTCTGTGTCGGCGCTCGATGCCGGCGACTTCGATCTCCTCGACCCCGAGGTCGCCGCCGTCGCCCGGTTGAGCGACTCCATCGCGCAGCGGCACAGCGCCTCGGAGTCGCTGACTGCAGCAGTCCGTGAGCTCCTCGGCGACCACGGCCTGGTGGATGTCGTCCTCGTGGCGACGTACTTCCTCATGCTGTCGGACATCGCCGCGGTTCTCCTGCCAGCCCCCTCGGCCGGCGAGTGAGGTCCTGCTGATCCCGACCGAGACTCGAAGTAAGCAAGAACAGGCAGGCGACCGCAGCAGGGCGGGTAAGGCCCCGTACGACCACCGACACGAACGGCAAGAGCATCTTGGCGCAGAATTAGGCAGAACTGTATGCAGCTGCTAAGATCTACTTATGCCAGTTGTATCCAACTAACTGGACCATTCCTGGAGTGCGCACGGTGACTGTCAAGTCGGACAAGCCATCGGCGGGTATCACCGTGCTTGACTCAAGCCGGGTCTTGGCTGGGCCGTGGCGCTCGCAGATACTGGCCGGTCCGGGGGCCGCCGTTTTCAAGGCTGAACGTCCTGGTCTGGGAGACGGCACCCGTGAGTGGTGCCCGCCGTTCCACGGGACCGCCGAGGAGGGTCTTCAATCGGCATATTTCCTAGATGTGAACCGATCGAAACACTCCATCACTGTGGACCTGAAACGACCCGAGGCCCAGAAGATCGTGCGAGGGTGGTTGAGGTCAAGGTGCCCATAAGCAGACCGCCGAGGGACAACTCGAAGGGCGAATCAGATCGAAACAACAGGGAGATCAGAAAATGGAAGATTCGATCGATCGTCCGGTTAGTGAGGATGTTCTGGTGCGAGGGCCGGATGCTGGTTGGAGTCTGCGAGGTTACCGTTGCGGAACCTGTGACGAGGTCGGCACGCCGGCCAGTTCTTGGTGCGGCAACTGCGGAGGCACGTCGCTAGAGGAAATCGAGCTCGACCGGCGCGGCACGCTTTGGTCGTACACTGTCATACGTCACAGACCCCCTGGCGATCTGAAGCTTCCCGAGCCATATCGACCTATGCCGGTCGGCATGGTTGAGTTGAACGGTGTACGGGTACTCGCGCCACTCGACGTTGCGCTCGAGCACATCGAGATCGGCATGGAGCTCGAGTTGGAGACATTTCATCTGGTTGACGAGTCCGCAGACACACCGCTGGTCGCTTTCCGTTTCCGTGAAGTAGTGAAGACAGAGGAGTCATGAGCAACAACATCGCAATACTCGGCGTTGGGATGCATCCCTTCGGGAGGTTCGGGTCAACCGGATATGCCGATATGGGCCGGCATGCAGCCTTGGACGCGCTCAGAGACGCCAATGTGGAGTGGAAGGATATCGAAGCGGCGTATCTTTCTGCCATGTACCTCCCGGCTACCGCGGGAGCCCGCATCCTCAAACCGCTCGGAGCAACAGGCATTCCAATCTGCGACGTCGAGGCTGCGTGTGCCAGCGGGGGCGTTGCCCTGGCTCAGGCGATTCAGGCCATCCGGTCCGGCGCCATCAACCTCGCGATGGTTCTCGGAGTCGAGAAGATGCCCCGGGGCTTCATGGACCCAGCGATGATCTACGAACCATGGCAGGTAGCCATGGGGCTGTCAACCAACCCCAGTTACTGGGCGTTGCGGGCCAGGAGGCATATGCACGACTACGGCACAACTGAGGAGGACATCGCAAACATCGCGGTCAAGAATCATCGCAACAGCACCAAGAACCCAAACGCGATGTATCAGAAAGAGTTCTCTTTCGACGACGTTATGACTTCGCCGCTCGTGTGTGACCCGATTAGGCTCTTGGAGATATGCGCGCCGAACGAGGGCGCGGCTGCAGTCGTGATCGGGAAGGCGAGCGAGTTCAAATCAGCATCAGCGGTGACGGTGACCGCCTGCGTCCACAGGATCGCCCGCTATGGTACCGATCTGAGAGCGCCAATCTTCGGGATGCCCTCCACCATCTCGGATATTCCCTCGCCGACGATGGAGGCGAGTCGACGTGCGTACGAAATCGCTGGTATGTCACCCGGGGATATCGACCTGTTCGAAGTGCAGGATACGGATTCCTTCTGCGAGTTGGAAGCCTACGAAGAGTTGGGGCTTTGCCACCGAGGCGAAGGCGCGGAACTCTTCCGGTCGGGAGCCACGGAGCCTGGAGGGACGATGCCGGTCAACGTCAGCGGTGGGCTGATCAGCAAGGGTGAACCCGTGGGCGCCTCTCACCTGGGGCAGCTCGCGGAGATCGTCTGGCAGATCCGGGGCAAAGGTGGGGACCGTCAGGTGCCCAGCGTGCGCAGTGGCCTGGCGCACGTTCTAGGAGTCGGCGGCAACTGTGCGGTGACCATCCTTGCTGCCTGAGCGACTCTCCGACAGGCGACGTCCGAAGAAAATGCTCTGGCGTGCCCAGCGCTAAGAGTGTCGCTCTTGTGCCGAGCCAGGTTGACGTCCATAGCTGAAAGGCCAGTCATGGGGAGTTCATTGCCCTTCGATGCAGATGAGTGGGACTACGTCGTTGTAGGAGCCGGGACCGCTGGCTGTGTGCTGGCCAACCGGCTATCAGTGGGCGGAAACACCGTGCTGGTGCTCGAAGCGGGAAGGCGCGACTGGAGCCCCTATATCCACGTGCCCGCCGGAGTGCCGAAGATCAAGGCCGCCAAGTACGACTGGCAGTATGAGGCAGAGCCCGACGATACTCGTGGTGGCACAGTCGATCGGTGGCCCGCCGGTCGCGTGATCGGTGGAACGAGTTCCATCAACGGACAGGTGTGGACGCGAGGCAACCCCGCGGACTTCGATTCCTGGGAACTAATGGGATGCCCGGGCTGGTCCTACGAGAATGTGCTGCCATACTTTCGCCGCGCCGAGTCTTTCAAAGGAGGGCGTGATCCGTACCGCGGCGATCACGGGCCCCTTAGCATCTCGCATACGCGAGTCGGACATCCGCTCACTGACGCCTTCGTGATAGCCGCTCAACAGGCAGGGTTCGAGTACAATGCGGACCACAACGCGGCTCGCCAAGAGGGCG
This sequence comes from Acidimicrobiales bacterium, assembly GCA_050743905.1. Classification (GTDB taxonomy): domain Bacteria; phylum Actinomycetota; class Acidimicrobiia; order Acidimicrobiales; family RAAP-2; genus JBOGGH01. Next base: position 2,807 of record JBOGGH010000028.1, on the reverse strand, counting down.
TCGGTTATTCGCAGGTTACCCAACGCCGAGGATGGCGCCACAGCACGGCCGACGCGTACCTGCGTCCGGCGAGAAGGCGCCGGTCCCTCCGCGTGCTGACTACATCGTTCGTGGAGAGGATCATCCTGTATCGTGGTTCCGCTGAGGCCGTCAGCTATCTACAAGGAGGCAGACGAAGAGTCGCACGAGCTAATCGAGAGATCATCGTCTCAGCAGGGACCATCGCTACTCCGAAGCTGCTGATGCTCTCGGGAATCGGGCCCGGCCCAATGCTGGAAGAGCATCGATTGCCGATCATGGTGGAGTCGTCCGGTGTGGGCAGCAATCTGCAAGACAACATATGCGTGACAATGCAATGGTCTGTGAACGTGCCTACCCTGAACCGGGAGCTGAATCTGAAGGGAGTGCTGCGGCACGGAGCGACGTTCCTGCTTCGAGGCCGTGGGGCTGCGACGACCGCTCCAGCCCAGGCGCTCACCTTCGGCCACCTATCGGATTCCTCTCCAACCCCGGACTACGAGATCATATTCGCGCCGCTCGGAGTGAGGGCAAAGGCAGACCGCAATGAGTATCCCCATACAGCCCGCCATGATATCGGTCGACTCGAGATGCTGGAGAACCCCACCGTCACAGCACTGCCATCGGTGAGCCATCCACGAGCGCGTGGAAGGGTGTTTCTTCGCTCGCCCGACCCGCAGGACCAGCCGAAGATCGAATTCCCGATACTGTCCAGCAGTGAGGACGTAGCTACCCTCGTAGCGTCGTGCCGGGAAGCAAGGAGGATCTTCCAGCAACCGGCTCTCCGGCCGTTTCTGGTCGAGGAGAAGCTCCCCGGCCCGGCCGTACGAAGCCACAGTGACTGGGAGAACTACCTAGTTATGAACGCATGGGCCGGTATGCACGCAGTCGGCACGTGCCGGATGGGCACCGATGACGAGGCAGTGGTCACTCCCGACCTCAGGGTTCGGGGGGTCAGAAACCTCCGAGTTGTCGACGCGTCGGTGATGCCCGCTTTGATCACGGGCCACACAAACGCAGCCACGGTGATGATCGCGGAGCGAGCATCCGACCTCATCCTCGGCGAACGACAGTCGTAGGGGCCCCTTGCCATCGAGGTTTATCCCGCGCCGGCGCAAGCCCGGAAGAGGGATTACACCGACGGCACAGCAGCACGGGCAGGCAGATCTTCCCGGTCGTCTGGGTGATGAGCCCAGCCTCCCCGGCACCGGCCAGCCCGGGCCAAGGGCACCCGTGTTACAGCATGCCCCCCGCCGCCCGGCCCGCAGCCGGCATCGCGAACATCGCCGGGAACGGGCACCCCGACCACACTGAACCGCCCCGCCGCGCCCGCTGCCAGCCCGGATCCGAGCCGGGCACGCTCATGGCCACGGTGACGCCGTCCACGAGCACGCCCCGCCGCCGGACCCCGTGGACACCATCAGATGACGCTGCCCCCGCCCTACAGGGCCCATCCTCAGAGGCAGGGACACGTGCCGGTCGAACAGTGCGCGGACATCCTGGAGTCGATGACCGGGTCCCGCCCCAGTGACGGCTGAGTACATGCCCTGCTGGGCCGCGCGGCGAAAGCGGTCGCTGTAGCGAACAAGACGATCCGGGCGCTGGTCATCCTCCGCAGGCGGCGCGAAATGCTGAGCCGGTCGGCAGAGCTTCCAGGGCACGTGCACTCAGCTCGCCGCTGACACGATCCCACAGGGACGAGGTGACCTGCACACAAGCCTTGACATTGCAGAGACTAGCTTCTAGGGTTTGGCTGAAAGTCTGTGTACAGCTTAAAATCTTCTGCTACGCGGTCTGTGTACAGTCAGGGCGCGGAGAGTATAGGGGTACTGGCATCAGAAGAGTGGAATTCGCAAGAACTCTCCTAACCAAATAGGAAAGAGGGGACGATAAAAGTGGCCCAGATCCGAAGATGCTCGATCATCGGCGCCTGCTTGACGCTGATGCTCGCCGTTGCCGCTTGTAGCGGCAGTGGTAGCACGCAGGGCGCGTCCTCAGGAGGCACGACGCCCACCGCATCTACATCGGCCAACGGGACCCTGACCATAGGGCTTCTAGGTGCCCCCAGCTCGCTCAATCCAGCGACCGCGCCCAACGGTGTATTCCTGTACTTTCTGAATCCTGCCTACTCAAGCCTCACGGTCGCTCAACCGAATGGTACTATCGTGCCGGGGCTCGCAGCTAGCTGGCGGTACTTGAATGCCAACGACACGAGCTTCGAATTCACTCTCAAGCCAGGTTTCCGATATAATGACGGCACGCCGGTAACGGCCCAGAGCGCCGTCAACTCACTGCTCTACGTGAAGAAGAACGCAGCAGTTATTGCAGCAGACCTCATGCCGTACTTTTCGCAGATACAAGCAACTGGGCCGCTGACGGTACGGATCACGCTCTCGAATCCTGTGTCGAACGTGCCCCTGCTTCTGAGCCAGCTGTTTGGAATGGGTGAGCTAATCTCCCCGGCCGGCCTGCAGCACCCGGCTGCGCTTGGTTCAAATACCTTCGGGGCGGGTCCGTATGAGCTCGACACTTCGGCCACGATCAACAATAGTACCTACACCTACGTGCCGAACCCGCACTTCCCCGACCCATCTCAACGTCACTGGCAGAAGATCGTCCTGAAGATCATCCCCACTCCAAGCTCTCTTCTGGCCGCGGTGGAATCGAACCAGGTGCAGTAAGTATTCGGTGATCCCGTGGGGCTGGTCTGGCGCTGTCTGACCGTGGGGGCGGTCGCGGTGGGCGGGCTGGCGGGGTTCGGGGTTTGCGCGACGCGTTCGGCGTGGCGC
>JBOGGH010000027.1:0-12846 GCA_050743905.1 Acidimicrobiales bacterium | reverse complement strand
GGTGGGCCGGGTGGGCCGGGCCGCCGACGCGTGGTACACATGGCTGCCGGCGCCGGCCGCGCCGGGAGCCCGATCATCGGAGGTCACCTGTGGCGGACGACACCAACCAGCTCTTCCTCGGCCTGGCGAGGCACGACCCCACGGTGCTCGAAGCCGTGCTCCGCGCCCGCCTGGACAACTTGGAGGCGTCCGGGCTCGATGCCCGGACGTACGCCCTGGCCAACGTGGCCGCGCTGATCGCCACGGACGCGGCGCCGGCCTCCTACGTCTGGCAGGTGGGCGCGGCCCTCGAGGCCGGCGTGGCCCCCGAGGAGATCCTCGGCCTCCTGGTGGCGCTCAACCCCCTGCTGGGGAACGCCCGGATCGTGGCCGCCGCCCCGGAGATCGCCCTGGCGCTCGGGGTGGACCTCGACGCGCTGGAGGGTGACTGAGATGCCGATCGTGCGGCGCCGCCCGCTGATGCGCATGGCCGCCGTGGGCGGGGTGGCCTACATGGGGTCCAAGGCCGGCACCAAGCGCGCCATGCAGCAGGGCGCCGCGGGCCAGTCACCGACAGGCGCCCAGCAGCAGGCCGCCCAGCCGGCCGCCGCGGCCCCAACGGCCCCAACGGCTCAGCCGGCCCCGGCGGGCCCCGAGGGCGCCGGCGACCGGATCGCCCAGCTCCAGCAGTTGGCCCAGCTCCACGAGTCCGGCGCCCTCAGCGACGAGGAGTTCGCCCAGGCCAAGGCCCAGGTCCTGGCCTAGCCTCCGCCGGCCACGGCGGCCGCCGGCGCGGGCGTGGCGGCCGCCGGCTTGGGGTCGAGCCAGCCGGTGGCGAGGTACGAGACCACCACCGCCACGATCACGACCGGCGCCACGGCGATCCCGTCGCTGAACAGGAGGATGGTGGGCAGCGCGACCGCCACCACCGGCAGCCGCAGCATGGCCGCGGTCATCGCGCCCATGCCCATGGCCACCGCCGGCACCAGCCCGAGGCCGGGCAGGTGCGACGCGGCGATCCCCCCCGCCGCTCCCAGGAGCAGGGCGGGGAAGATGGGCCCGCCCCGGAACCCCCCGAGGGAGAGCGCGTAGGCCAGGCCCTTGCAGGCCACGAGCAGCAGCAGCGCGCCGACGCTCCACGTCGCCGCCGAGCCGATGAGCGGGCCGATCAGGTCCTGGCCGGAGAAGAGGACGTCGGACGACGGCTTGCCGGTGGCCTGCCCGAACCCCATGGCCAGCGCGCCCACCGCCAGGCCTAGCAGCGGCACCACGACCAGCATGCGCGGCTTCGTGCGGTCGCGCACCCACACCGCGCCGCGGCGGAGGACGAGCGCGGCCGCCGCCCCCGCCAGGCCGACCGCCAGCGCCCAGCCCAGCTCGGCCGGCGTGGGCCTGGCCAGTGCCGGGAGGTCGGGGATGGCCAGGGAGAAGGTGCCGAGGCCGGTCCAGGTCCCCAGGCCGATGAAGACCAGCGACCCCACGCCGGCGGCGAGCAGGCCCGGCAGGATCACCAGGGACAGTGCCGGGCCGCCGAGCCCCACCGCCTCGAGCATGAACAGCGCCGCCACCAGCGGCGAGCCCAGGATGGTGCCGAGCGCGGCAAAGCTCCCCGCCGAGGCCACCACGAGCTGCGCGGTCGGCGGCGCGTCCTTCCGGGCCAGGCGGACGGCCAGCATGCCGAGCGCGCTGCCCACGGCGATGAGCGGCGCCTCGGGCCCTAGCACCGCACCGAAGCCGAGCGTCGCCAGCGCGGCCAGCACCACGCCGGGGACCGAGATCGGCCGGGTCGCCGCGGCCGTGAACCCGTCGGCCGGGTCGTGCCCTCCCCCACCCGGGAGGTGCCGGACGGCCAGGGCCACCAGCACCCCCGAGACGCCCACCACCGGGACCGGCCACCACGCGGGCTCGCCGTGGAACCCAAGCGCCCCCGGGAGGTGGTCGTACAGGCCCTCGTTCATCAGCCGGACCAGCTCCAGGAAGCCGAACGCCGCCGCCGACACCGGTACGCCCAGCAGCGCTCCCAGCCCTACCAGGACCAGGTACCCACGGCTGCGGAGGACGGACTGGGGATCGGTCGCCACCGGGGGGTCGGCCGTCGCCATGGCGGGCACTCTACGGTCAGGCGGGACCAGGTGCCGGGACCGGCCGGGCGGCGCCGCTCAGCGGAGGAGCTGGCGGAGCCGTACCGCGTACTGCTGCGCCCGCGCCCGGGCCTGGGCCTCGCCGGCACCCTCGGCCCACACGTGGGTCACCGGGTCCTCGGGGTCCGGGAGGATGAGGGCCCAGCCGTCGTCCTCGGGGACCTTGACCCCGTCCACGAGGACCAGGTCCCGGCCGTCGAGCTGCTCGACCAGCACCCTCATCACCATGCCCTTCTGCTCCGACGGGGTCATCACCGCCTCGTGGGCGATGTGGACCGGGGGCAGCGCGTGCACGAGCTTGGAGAGGGACTGGCCGGTCTCCAGCAGCATCGCCACCAGCTTGGCCACGGTGGCGGCGGCGTCGTAGGCGGGGAGGAACCCCGGCCACAGGAAGCCGCCGGCCCGGCTGGCGGCGAACGTGACGTCGCCGCCCGAGGCCACCTCCATCAGGTGGGACGACGACAGCTTGGTCAGCGTCACCGGCACGCCGGCCTCCCGGCACATCGCCTCGGCCGCCGTGCTCACGGCCACCGGCAGCGCCACCCGGGCGTCCCCCCGGGTGGCCAGCTCGAGCTGGAGGAGCACCAGGAGCGCCTGGTCGTCCGAGAGCACGGTGCCCTCGTCGTCCACCACCACCAGGTGCTCGCAGTCGGCGTCCACCACCGCCCCGAGCTGGGCCCCGGACGCCCGCACCAGGTCGGCCACCCGGGCGGCGCTGGCGGCGCGGTCCACCGACATCATCCCCTTCGTATGGGCGTAGGGGTTGACCACCAGCACGTCGGCGTCCACCTTGGCCAGGAGGTTGGGCATCACGAAGCTCGCCGAGCCGTAGGAGAGGTCGAGGACCAGCTTCAGCCCCTCGGTGCCCGACACGTCCACGGAGCCCACCAGGTCGGCGGTGTACTGCTCGACGGCGTGGGCGGGGAAGTCGATGTCGCCGATCTCCCCGGCGAGCACCCGGCGGAAGTCCTCGCGGTGGTACAGCCGCTCGATCTTCCGCTGCCCGGTCTCGGCCAGGTCGAGGCCCTCGGGGTCGAAAAAGCGGAGCACCACCGACTGCGGGTCGTCCGGAGCCAGGCGGACCGTCACCCCGCCCCGGGAGGTGGAGGTCCGGATGTGGTGCCGGGTCACCGGCACCGTGGTCACCTCCAGGTCCTCCACGTTCACCCCGGCGGCGTTGCAGCCCACCATCACGGCGCGCTTGAGCACGCGGGCGGCCCGGCTGGTGTCGCGCGAGACGGTGACCGTGGTGCCCTTGTCCAGGGTGGAGGCCCAGGCCATCGACAGCCGCACCGCCAGCTCGGGGCTGATGTCGACGTTGGCGATGCCCCGCACGCCCTCGCGCCCGAAGATGACCCGCGACCCGCGCGACTCCCAGACGATCGAGGAGTTGACCACCGCCCCGGTCTCCACGGTCTTGAACGGGTAGACCTTCACCCCGGCCCGCACCTCGGCGTGGGCGCCCACCAGGCAGCCCTCCCCGAGCACCGAGCCCGGCTCGCAGCGTGCGCCCTGCCGCAGGTCGCACGAGCGGCCCACCACGGCCCCGGCCAGCCGGGCCCCGGCACCGAGGTAGCCGTTGTCGGCCACCACCGAGCGACGGATCTCGGCCCCGTCGGCGATGCGCACGTTGGAGCCGAGGGTGGTGTACTCCCCCAGCACCACGCCGGCGCCGACGGTGCAGTTGTCCCCGATCACCGCCGGGCCGTCCACGGTGGCCGAGGGATCCACGGTGGAGCCCTTGCCGAGCCACACGCCGGGCCGGAGCGGGAACCCGTCGATCTGCACGGCCACCTTCTCGTCCAGGATGTCCTGGTGGGCCTTGAGGTAGGCCTCCGTGGTGCCCACGTCCTCCCAGTAGCCCTCGGCCACGTAGCCGTAGATCGGTCGGCCGGAGGCGAGCACCTCGGGGAACACCTCGCCGGAGAAGTCCACCGGCCGGCCCGCGGGAATGAAGTCGAAGATCTCGGGCTCCAGCACGTAGATGCCGGTGTTGATGGTGTCGCTGAAGACCTCGCCCCACGTGGGCTTCTCGAGGAACCGCTCGATCGTCCCGTCCTCGTCGGCGATCACGATCCCGAACTCGAGCGGGTTCTCCACGGCGCAGAGCGCCAGGGTGGCCAGCGCGCCCTTGCGCTCGTGGTAGTCGACCACCGCCGAGAGGTCGATGTCGGTCAGCACGTCGCCGGAGATCACGAGGAAGCGCTCGTCCAGCTCCTCCCGGGCGTTGAGCACCGAGCCGGCAGTGCCGAGCGGGGTCTCCTCGGTGGCGTACACCATGCGCACGTCCATCTCCGAGCCGTCGCCGAAGTAGGTCCGGATGGCATTGGCCATGAAGGCCACCGTGACCACGATGTCGGTGATGCCGTGGCGCCGCAGCAGGTGCACCACGTGCTCCATCATCGGCCGGTTGGCCATCGGGAGCATCGGCTTGGGCTGGTTGGAGGTGAGGGGGCGCAGCCTGGTGCCCTCGCCGCCCGCCATGATGACCGCCTTCACCTGCCTGCCTCCCTCGTGCGGCGGGCCGCCCGCCCCTCGGCCAGTGCCCGCCGTGCCGGCACCAGGTACATGGCGGCGGCCACCCAGGCCAGGGCCAGGCCCGCAGCGCCGGCCGCCCAGGCGAGGTTGGTGACCACCGCCTGCCATCCCGCCGTCCCGTCACCCAAGAGGAACGCCGGGTAGGCGAACATCAGCCCGAACGTCCCGGCCTTGCCGAGCCACAGGACGTCGATGCGGGCGGCGCCCAGCGCCGCCAGGGCGAGGACCGTGCCGGCCACCAGCGCCTCGCGGGCGAGGGTGGCCACGCCGAACCAGAGCGGGACCGCGCCGTGGACGACGATGGCGATCACCGCCGTGCCCACCAGGACGCGGTCGGCCGCCGGGTCGAGCACCTTGCCCACGGTGGAGACCTGGTGGAACCGGCGGGCCACGTAGCCGTCCACCCAGTCGGTGGCGCCCAGGACCCCGAGGAGCACGGCCGCCGCCGCCTGCTCGTGGGCGCCGAAGAGCAGCCACAGGAACAGCGGCACGCAGAGGAGCCGGGCCAGGGTGACGGCGTTGGGCACGGTCAGCACCCGGTCGAGCCCGGGCTCGCCTGCCATCACCGCGTGGTCCACGGGCCGAGTCTACGGGGGGCGCGCGTGGCAGGCTGGGGGCGTGCCGCGCTTCGAGCCCTTCCGGGGCCTCCGCTACCGGCCGGGCGCGGTCCGGCTCAACCAGGTGGTGGCGCCGCCCTACGACGTGGTGGGGCCCGCCCAGCGCTCCACCCTGGCCGCCCGGAGCCCGTACAACGCCATCCGGGTGGAGCTGCCCGAGGCCGACCTCCACCGCGGCCTCGACCGCTACCGGGTGGCCGCCGAGCTGCTGGCCGCCTGGACGGCGAGGAGCGTGCTGGTGGCGGATCCCGCGCCCGCCCTCTACCCGTACCGGATGACCTCGCCCGAGGGGCGGACCTCCACCGGGGTGATCGGCGCCCTGGAGGTGGGGGCGGACGACGTCCTGCCCCACGAGCAGACCATGCCCAAGCCGCGCAGCGACCGCCTCGACCTGCTGCGGGCGACCGGGGCCAACCTCTCCCCCATCTGGGGCCTGTCGCCGGCCGCCGGGCTCTCGGCCACGTTCGCCCCCTCGGGGCCGCCGGCCGGCGACGCCTACGACGACGACGGGGTCCGGCACCAGATCTGGGTGCTGGACCACCCGGACGCCGTGGACGAGGTGGCGCGGGCCGTGGCCGGCGCGCCGGTGGTGGTGGCGGACGGGCACCACCGCTACGAGACCGCCCGCGCCTACCGGGAGGAGGCCGGGCCGGGGCCGGCCGACCTGGTCATGGCGCTGGTGGTGGAGCTCACCGAGGAGCAGCTCACGGTGGGCGCCATCCACCGCGCCGTCGCCGGCCTCCCGCCGGGCACCGACGTCCCGGCCACCGCCGGACGGTGGTTCGACGCCCTCCGGGCCGGGCCGGCCACCGGGCGGGTGGTCTCGGCCCTGGGCGGCTCCGGTTCGCTCGCCCTCGTCACGCCGGAGGGCGCCTGGCTCCTCACGCCACGGCCCGAGGCCTACGAGGCCGCCGGCAGCGACCTGGACTCGAGCCTGGTGGACCTGGTGCTCGCCGAGCTCCCGCCCCACGAGGCCACCCACCGCCACTCGTGGGAGGAGGCGTGGTCGGCCGTGGAGGGCGGCGAGGCCCAGGCGGCGTTCCTCCTTCGCCCGGCGTCGGTGGCCCAGATCGCCGAGTGGGCGGCGGCCCGGCGGCGCATGCCGCCCAAGACCACCTACTTCAGCCCCAAGCCCCGCACCGGGATGGTGTTCCGCCAGCTCACGACGGGGGGCTGAGCCGCCTCAGCCGGCCTCGGCCGGCAGCCTGCCGGCGCGCCGCCACCGCACCACCGCCCAGGCGGCGCCGGCGACCACCAGAGTCCCGGCCAGGGTGCAGGCCAGGGCGGCCGTGCCGAGGCCCACGTACTTGAGCCCCGAGGCGAAGAGGGCGAAGGTGATCACCGGCCGCAGGAGCCGGTCCGGCGCCCGCGAGGAGAGCAGCGAGCCGGCGAAGACGCCCGGCACGCTCCCGACCACGAGGGAGGCGGTCACCGCCAGCACCACATGGCCGAAGAGGAGCTGGCCCAGGGCCGCCGCCGCGGTGAGCGGCACCGCCTGGACCAGGTCGGTCCCCACGAGCTGCGACGCGGCAAGGGTCGGGTAGAGGAGCAGCAGGAGCACGATCATGAGCGACCCCGACCCCACCGAGGTGAGGCCCACCAGCAGGCCGCCCACCGCGCCGACGGCCACCGTGGGCACCGGCCGCACGGCGACCCCCCCGCCCGGCCGGCGACCGAGCGCGGCACGGAGCACCATCCCCCCGGCGCCCAGCAGCAGCGCGGCCCCGAGGACGATCTCCACCCTGGTCTCGGCGGCCGTGCCCGTCCCCATCAGGTGGAGCAGGTAGGCGCCGGCGAAGGCGGCGGGGACCGAGCCCAGGGTCAGCCAGCCCACCATGGGCAGGTTGACCGTGCCCCGGCGGAGGTGGACGGCACCGCCCACCGGCCGCATGACCATCGCCGCCACGAGGTCGCTGGAGATAGCGGCCGAGGGGCTCACCCCGAACACGAAGATCAGCATCGGGGTCATGAGCGCGCCGCCGCCGGCACCGGTGAGGCCCACCAGGAACCCCACCGCCGCGCCGGCGAGCACCACCGTCCAGTCCACGCTCTAATCCTATCAAATCGATAGGATTAGGGGAAGAGGTCAGTCGACCGTCCAGCTCGAGCCCGAGCGCAGCAGCGCGGCCAGGTCGCCCCCGCCCCGCTGCTCCTGGGCGTCGGCGATCTGCCGGGCCATCTGGGCGCCGTACTCCGGCCGCTGCACCGCCCGGAACACGCCGATCGGCGTGGGCTCGTAGGGGCCGCGCGAGAGGCGGGAGAGGGCGAACGCCAGCCCCGGGTCCTCGCGCCGCTCGTCGTGGACGAGCAGCGCGTCCTCGCCCACCTCGGCGCTGGAGACGATCTCCAGGCGCCCGTCCGGCCGCTGGACCACGCCGCGCTCCCCCTCGGCGCCAAAGCGGATCGGCTGGCCGTGGACGAGCGGGACCAGCATCGAGGGCCGGGCGTCGCGCGAGGTGATCTTCTCGAACGCGCCGTCGTTGAAGACATTGCAGTTCTGGTACACCTCCACGAACGCCGCCCCATCGTGCTCGTGGGCCCGCCGGAACGTCTCCTGCATGTGGGCGCGGTCCATGTCGTGAGTGCGGGCCACGAAGCTGGCCTCGGCCCCGAGCGCCAGGCTCACCGGGTTGAACGGGGTGTCCACCGAGCCGAAGGGGGTGGACTTGGTGACCTTGGACGTCTCCGAGGTGGGCGAGTACTGGCCCTTGGTCAGGCCGTAGATCTGGTTGTTGAACATGAGGATGGTCATCCGCACGTTCCGCCGCAGGGCGTGGATCAGGTGGTTGCCGCCGATGGAGAGGGCGTCCCCGTCCCCGGTGACCACCCACACGTCCAGGTCGGGCCGGGTGGTGGCCAGGCCGGTGGCGATGGCCGGGGCCCGCCCGTGGATCGAGTGCATGCCGTAGGTGGACATGTAGTACGGGAACCGGGCGGCGCAGCCGATGCCCGAGAGGAAGACCGTGCTCTCCCGGCGCACGCCGAGGTCGGGCAGGAGCATCTGGACGGCCGCCAGGATCGAGTAGTCGCCGCACCCGGGGCACCAGCGGACCTCCTGGTCGCTGGTCCAGTCCTTGCGGGTGGTGGCGGGGACGGCGGTGGCGGGGACGGCGGTGGCGGTCATGATCCTCCCAGCAGGCTCAGGATGGCGGTCTCGATCTCGCCGGTGCGGAACGGCACCCCCTGCACCTTGGTGAGCGAGCGGGCGTCCACCAGGAACTCGGCCCGCACCAGCCGGCTGAGCTGGCCGAGGTTGACCTCCGGCACGAGCACCGTGGGGTAGCGGGCCAGCACGTCGCCGAGGTTGGCCGGGAACGGGTTGAGGTGGGTGAGGTGGGCGTGGGCCACCTTCAGGCCGCGGGCCCGGACCCGGCGGACCCCGGCGGCGATGGCGCCGAACGTGGAGCCCCAGCCGAGCACGAGGACCTCGGCATCGCCCCCTGCGCCGTTGGAGCCGGGGTCGTCCACGTCCACCGGGGGGATGTCGCGGGCGATGCCGGCGATCTTGGCCGCCCGCAGCCGGACCATCCGCTCGTGGTTGACCGGGTCGTAGGAGACGTTGCCGGATCCGTCGGCCTTCTCCAAGCCGCCGATGCGGTGCTCGAGCCCCGGCACGCCCGGCGGCGCCCAGGGCCGGGCCAGCGTGGCCTCGTCCCGCAGGTACGGCCAGAAGTCGGGGGTGCCGTCGTCCGAGGCGTGATTGGCCTCGGTGGCGAAGCCGGGGTCGATCGGCACCAGGGCGTCCAGGTCCGGGAGCCGCCACGGCTCGGCCCCGTTGGCCAGGTAGCCGTCGGACAGCAGGATCACCGGGGTGCGGTAGGTGACCGCCAGGCGGACGGCCTCGATCGTGGCCTCGAAGCAGTGGGCCGGGGTGCGGGGGGCCACGATGGGCACCGGGGCTTCGCCGTGCCGGCCGTACATGGCGTGGAGCAGGTCGGCCTGCTCGGTCTTGGTGGGCAGCCCGGTGGAGGGGCCGCCCCGCTGCACGTCGACCACGAGGAGCGGGAGCTCCAGGTTGACCGCCAGGCCGATCGTCTCGGCCTTGAGGTCCAGGCCGGGGCCGCTGGTGGTGGTGACCCCCAGCGAGCCGCCGAAGGCCGCGCCGAGCGCGGCGCCCACCCCGGCGATCTCATCCTCCGCCTGGAAGGTGCGGACCCCGAACTCCTTGCGCCGCGACAGCTCGTGCAGGATGTCCGAGGCCGGGGTGATGGGGTAGCTGCCGAGGAAGAGGGGCAGGCCGGCCAGGCGGGCGGCGGCGATCATGCCCCAGGCCAGCGCCTGGTTGCCGGTGATCTGGACGTACTCGCCCTTCTCGAAGGTCGCCGGCCTGACCTCGTAGTTCGACTCGAACAGCTCGGCCGTCTCCCCGAAGTCGTACCCCGCCCGGAACGCCCGGGTGTTGGCCTCGGCCACCTGGGGCCTGGAGGCGAACCGGCTGCCGATCCACTCGATCGTCGGCTCCACCGGCCGCGTGTACAGCCAGCTCACGAGGCCCAGGGCGAAGAAGTTCTTGGAGCGCTCGGCGTCCCGGGGCTTGACCCCCGCCTCCTTGCAGACCTCCTGGGTGATCGAGGTCATGGGGACCTCGTAGACCGTGTAGGCGCCGAGCGAGCCGTCAGTGAGCGGGTCGGCGTCGTAGCCGGCCTTGGCCAGGCTGCGGTCGTCGAACCCGTCGGCGTTGACGATGAGGATGGCGCCCTTGGGCATGGCGTCGACGTTCGCCCGGAGGGCGGCCGGGTTCATGGCCACCAGCACGTTGGGCGCGTCGCCCGGCGTGAGGATGTCGTGGTCGGAGATGTGGACCTGGAAGGCGGAGACGCCGGCCAGGGTGCCGGCCGGGGCGCGGATCTCGGCCGGGAAGTCCGGGAAGGTGGCCATGTCGTTGCCGAGGAGGGCGCTGGACGTGGTGAAACGGTCCCCGGTGAGCTGCATCCCGTCGCCGGAGTCCCCGGCGAACCGGATCACCACCCGATCGAGCTGCTCCAACGGGTGATCGGTCCGGGTTGCCACCGTGCTGCCTCGCCTCTTCTGTCCGGTCGGCTCCCGGGCGCGCCGCGCCGGTCGCCGAATGTTTCGTCCGTGTGAACAGCATACTGCGCCGGGGCGCTCAGGCGACGGTGACCTCGGGGTCGAGGAAGACGTCCTGGACGGCGTGGATGAGGGCGGCCCCCTCGGCGGTGGGCCGCTGGAACGACTTCCGCCCCACGATCAGCCCCTGGCCCCCGGCCCGCTTGTTGACCACGGCCGTTCGCACCGCCTGGGCGAGGTCGTCGCTGCCCCTGGACTCGCCGCCGGAGTTGATGAGGCCGATCCGGCCGGCGTAGCAGTTGACCACCTGCCAGCGGGTCAGGTCGATCGGGTGGTCCGTGGTGAGCTCGTCGTAGACGAGGGGGTCGGTCTTGCCGAAGCCCATGGCCGGGTAGCCGCCGTTGTTCTCCGGCTGCTTCTGCTTGATGATGTCGGCCTCGATGGTCACGCCCATGTGGTTGGCCTGGCCGGTCAGGTCGGCCGAGACGTGGTAGTCGACGCCGTCCTTCTTGAAGGCCGGGTTGCGGAGGTAGCACCACAGCACCGTGAACATGCCGCGCCGGTGCGCCTCGGCGAACGCCTCGGAGACCTCGTGGATCTGGCGGTCCGACTGCTCCGAGCCGTAGTACACGGTGGCCCCCACGCCCACCGCGCCGAGGTCGGCCGCCTGGGCCACCGAGGCGAAGGGGACCTGGTCGTACGTGTTCGGGTAGTGCAGGAAGTCGTTGTGGTTCAGCTTCACGATGAAGGGGATCCGGTGCACGTAGCGCCGGGACACCGCCCCCAGGCCGCCCAGGGTGGTGGCGATGGCGCTGCACTCCCCGGCCAGGGCCAGCTCGCAGAGGTTGGCCGGGTCGAAGTAGCGCGGGTTCTTGGCGAAGCTGGCGGCGGCCGAGTGCTCGATGCCCTGGTCGACCGGGAGGATCGAGAGGTAGCCGGTGCCGCCGAGGCGGCCGTGGCCGTAGAGCGTGCCGAGGTTGCGCAGGACCGCCGGCGGGCGGTCGGAGTCCCGGAACACGCGATCGATGAAGTCCGGGCCCGGGAGCACGAGGTCGTCCGCCGGGAACGCCTTCGCCCGGTGCCCCAGGAGGTCGTCCGCCTCGGCGCCGAGGAGCTGGTGGAGGTCGGTGGCCATGGGTTCCACCCTACCGGGCCGGCTCGGACGGGTTCTCCCCGTCCCCGTCGTCTCCGCCCGTCCCGCCGAGGCCCCGGCGCGACGGCTCCCGGGTGACCAGGCGGCCGCGCGCACCGTCGCGGCTGTAGAGGGACACGAGGCGAGCCACCAGCGTCACCAGGAAGATCTGGCCCAGGAGCGCCTCCAGCACCACCACCGAGCGGGCCAGGTCGGACAGCGGCGTGAGGTCGCCGAAGCCCACCGTGGTGAGGGTGACGAAGCTGAGGTACACGTAGTCGCTGGCCTGGTGCGGGCTGGGCGGCGGCTGGGCGAGGAACGGCGTCCCGTGGTGGGCGTACTCGAAGTGGGCGATCCCGATGTAGAGGGACGAGAAGATGAGCCCGATGATGACGTACACGTCCACCGCGCCGAAGAGGCTCTCGATGTCGACCGTCTCCTTGGGCAGGATCCGCCGGAGGATGGCCACCGGGCTCACCACCAGGAGGGCTCCCACCAGGATGAAGGCGGTGCCGCCGACGTCCGTGTCGTCCGTGGCCGCCTGGAGCACGCCCACGGCGAGGGTCAGGACCACCGCCACCTGGGCGACGCGCAGCGTCCGCCGCGGCGCGTCCGAGGTGTGCATCGTGAAGAGCACCGTCAGGGCCACCGGCGCGGTCCGGGCGAGGCCGCCCCACCGCGGCGAGTTGACGAGCGAGAGGATCGCGTAGTCGACCAGGAGCAGGACGAGGAGGAGGCCGTAGCTCTCGCGTCCCCAGAGCGCCTCCCGGAGGGTCTTGCCGTTGATCCGCAGCGTCATCCCGACCCGTCCCGGCCGCGGGGGCGCCGCCGCTGCCGCTGGCGGCCGCCGCCGAGTGCCGCCAGGCGGTCCCCCACGTCGTAGGCGTCGGGGTCGGCCCGGCGGACCCGCTCAAAGAGCTCCCGGGCGCGGGGGAGGTCACCGGCCCGCTCGTAGAGGTCGCCGAGCGCGTACCACTGGCGGACGTGCCGGCCCGAGGGGTTCCGGAGCGCCCGCCCGGCCCCGGCCGACGCCAGCAGCGAGACGGCGCCCTCCAGGTCACCCCCGTCGGCGAGGGTCCCGGCGGCCACGATCCGGGCCTCAACCAGCACGTCCGGCTCCGGCGACTCCCGGCGGAGCCGGGCCCAGAGGTCGGCCACCCGGGCCGGCCGGCCCAGGGCGCGCAGGCAGTCCATCAGGGCCGGCACGTGCTCGAGGTCGCCGGTGAGCTCGCCGTAGGCCTCGAGCTGGCGTGCCCCCTCCCGCCAGCGCCCGGCCCGGTAGGCGGCGAGGCCGGCGAGCTCCCGCACCGCCGGCACCGCCGGCACCTCCTCGGCCACCTGCTTGGCCAGCCGGGCCGCGTCCTGGTAGCGGGCCCGCTCGTAGGACGCCACGGCGTCCGCGGTCTTGTCC
>JBOGGH010000026.1:0-13004 GCA_050743905.1 Acidimicrobiales bacterium | reverse complement strand
GCGCCGCAATAGAGCCCGCCCTGGACGGACGGGATCACACCCAGGGCGTAGCCGACGAGGCCCAAGAGGACCCCCGCCGCAATAGAGCCCGCCCTGGACGGACGGGATCACAGGACCAGCGGCGTCCGCGGGCACCAGGGTTCGACTGGCCGCAATAGAGCCCGCCCTGGACGGACGGGATCACGTCAAAGGCCCCGTCGTCCCCGGGTTCCAGCCGAAGCCGCAATAGAGCCCGCCCTGGACGGACGGGATCACTCGGGCGCCCGCGCCGCAGCGGCGTGCGTCTGGTGCCGCAATAGAGCCCGCCCTGGACGGACGGGATCACACGGGAGCGTCACCTACGCCGACCCGGGCTACCAGCCGCAATAGAGCCCGCCCTGGACGGACGGGATCACGATCCGCTTCCAGGCCAACGGCCAGTCCAACCTGGTGCCGCAATAGAGCCCGCCCTGGACGGACGGGATCACCACCGACTCGGTGGCGAAGCCGCCGACCAACTCCCGCCGCAATAGAGCCCGCCCTGGACGGACGGGATCACCTGATGGCCGGCGTCGTCCACGCCATCCAGCAGGCGCCGCAATAGAGCCCGCCCTGGACGGACGGGATCACGGCTCGCATCCGCCGCATCTGCTGAGCAGGAACGCAGCGGGCGGATGCGAGCCGTGGGAGTCGGCAGACGTCCCGCAACGCAGATATTCACTTTTCAAGGACCGTACAGTGCTATTCACCAGGGAGCGAGCACTCATGCTGGCGGTACGAGTCACCCTACCCTTCGCACGGTCAGCGTCCATGGCCAGCATCCTACGAGCTGGCACTACTCCCCGCCCATCGAGCTCTCAGGATGCTCGGAACAGCCCGAGTCCGAAGTGAGAAAGGCCCCCGAGGGCCAGCAAGCCTCTAGCGGCAGGCGGTGACTCGAAGTCCAGCCGGAGACCGAATGCCCGGTTCGCCGGTCGATCTCCTGGGCGCCGGAATCGGCGGAAGGAAAGCCAGTCCCCGGTGACCACCCCCACAGCGGCCGATGGCAGGCCGCGGACTGTGAGCTCCCGGCTCACCTCCGAGATGAGGAAGTCGTCGGCTGACTGCCGCTTTTTCTGGTGCCGGTAGGAAACGAAGGGAGTAACGCTGGTCCATCTCGTTGCCGTCGAACAAAGTACAAGTCTCTTGGGTATGACTTCGGTCGCTCGACCGGCAGCAACCGCGGCAACCCTGAGCGGACGGAGCCCCGGCAGACGCGACTGACTTGACCCGAGGTGTGTAATGGAGAGCAGCGCGGCAATTGTCTTCGCTTCCAGGCCCTCCGGTGCCCAAACGATCGCCGTGTCGAGCAACCGGTCGCCGTCCGAATCCACTACGAGATAGTGGGCGTGGTGGTGACCGTCGTCCCGCCGACGCCGAGGATCGGACAGGTCGGCCGTTCCTCCGGAACCGTCGTCACCTTGGGGTCGCCCGGAAAGCGTCTCGGAGGAAGGGGTCCCGTACCAGTGGAGCGCTGCGTTTCGCAGCAAGTGCCCGTACAGCACCGTGTCACGGACGCTTGGGAGGACTTTACCGTCGAGCCGGAACACCACGGTGTCCACTTCCGTCCGCTCCCGGTTCGGCTTCTTCCTCGGTTGAGGAAGCGAGGTCGGCGGTCCAGGGGGTAGCACTGCATAGGGGACCCACCGCGAACCTGGCGGCGTGATCCGACCCCCCTTCCTCACCTCCGTCGTCCGGACAACCAGAGACTTGACGTCGAAGGGGACAGCCGGGACCAGAACCCGTACCGGCGCCGTCGTCAGGCCGTCCTCAGCACCTGGCTCGACCCACCCGCTGTCCGGCAGTGGCTCTCCATCGGCCACGAGGCGGGCGTCGCAAAGGGACTCGGCTCGGCCGAGGTACGGGAGGAGCTCGCACAGACGGGCGAGCGGCGCCCGCTCCCGACTCCCAAGGTTCCCCGGCCAGCGCACCAGCAGCTCGTCGTCCCGAGAGAGGACGGCGAACGGGTCGAACGTCTTGTCCGTACCATGGCTGGTATCGGGCATGTAGTGCCGGGTATGCCCTTCCGAGCGGCGCGGCAGGTGGTACGAGGGTGCGTCGGCCAGCACGCCCAGGGCCGACAGCACCTCCTCCTCGTCCAGTGCAGGGTCCCGCCACTGCCAGGTGGCGTACAGCGCCCGGACGATGCGCCACGGTGACGGCGGCCACTCCACCACCGCCTCATTGACCTGACGACCCCACGGCGTCGCGTGGTACCGGCCGAGTGGGAAACAAAAACCCAGGGCCACCGTCACGGCGTCTCCTCCCCGTCCTTCCCCTTCCCTTTCTTCGAGCTCTTCCTCCGGTCCCAGATCACGGTGAGCGGCCGCTCGTCGTCGCCAAAGCTCTTGTCCTGTTCACATTGGCCGATGAGGCTGCGAAGCTGCTCCGTCAAGGTGTCGAGCGAAGGCAGTCCGTCAAGGGTCGAGGGGTCGTCGATCTCCAGGTCGCAGCCCGTGCGCGGACGGAAGCCGTGATCGAGAAGCGACCTGATCTCCCACCGGGCCGCTGCGGCCAGGAGCTCGGTGGCGTCCTCGGGCAGCCCATAGGAGGCGAGCTGGTCGAGGTCGAGGACGAACGACGCTTCGACCTCCCGGGCGACGTACTCCGTTCGGTGGAAGGGCACCGAGCCGTACCCCTCAGTGGCCCCACCGGTGTCCTTCGTAGAGTGACGCACGTCGTCACGCTTGACCCCGCCCGAGACAGCAGGAAGCACGTCATTCGCCTCCACGAAAGCCGTCAGCGCACGGCTGATCTTCGGCTGACCGGGCCACACCTTGTTTGTCTCCGCGAAGAAGACGCCGTGCACCAGTGCCATCGGGTCCATCTCGAACACGGCACCGGCGATCTCTCGGAGCGAGCTCGGAGCGTCGTCCTTGAGGTCGAGGCGTCTCCGGATAACCTCCCGCATCCCGTCCCCATCGAGTGTCGAGTCCTTGACGAAGGCAGATGCCAGACGGTGCGCCTCGGTGCGGCTCGACGTCACGTAGTCACCGTTCTCGTCGACGACTCGCACGTAGGGCATCCCCTCGAACGTGCCAACCGGCTGCTCATGGCCACCGTCCCACCCGGTCGCCTCGAGGTGGTTGCCCATCGACTGGGCCGACTCCACCAGCAGGCACTTCTGCCAGCCGTCCTCGCCGACCGGGCGTGTGAACAGCGCCGGTCCCACATCCGGAAACCCGGTCGGCTGGAACCGGCTGCCGGCCACCGGCCGCATGGGCACTCGGTACACCTCACGGTTGGGCATCGTGGACCTCCTTGGTCTTTGTCTGGCTTGCTTGGTCTTGTGCTGGATCGGGGGGGCAGGCGCGGCGGAACAGATGAGCGCCATCCTTGTTCGACAGGGGAAAGAGCAGCGCCGCGGCGAGCCGCACCGACTGTTCCCGGTCGGAGCGGAGCTCTTCGGGCCACACTCGCAGCACTGGATCGTGGCCAGCGATACGGAGCCGATGCAGGGCCCGGGTCAACACCTGTTCGGCGCGACCGGCCGCCAGAAGGGCGACCCATTCGGGTTCCGGGTAGAGGGTGCCCGCATGGCCAGCGTTACCGTTCGACACGGGACTCACGGCTACCGGCCCCTCCATGCCCGATGGCCGTGGCCGCGATCGCGGTGGTCCGGCGTAGAACGGCCCGAGCACCGTCAACGCCGGCGGTACCCAAACCGGGTTCCCGACTGCCGATCCCGGGGCCGAACCGCCCTCTGCACGCCAACCCAAGTGGAGCGGCTGACGCCAGTCCAGAAGCAGGCAGGCGGCGAGAAGGTCGCCGAAGCGCTTCTCGTCCACTGTCCCCCGCACCAAGGCAGCGATGTCTGTCATGAGCACGCTCCGGCCGTAGGTGAACCAGGTGGGAAAGCCCCGACCCACTTCCGGGTCCGCCTGCCCCGCTTCCCGCGGGTGACCGTCTCGTGACCGCCGCCGCTGGCCGAGCAGGTCCGTGACCCGGCGAACGTGTGCGGCGGCTACCACGCCGATCACTGGTCGCACGCCGAATCCCTCCACCGACGCCACCGATCGCCACTTTGGGCCGGAGTCCCCGAACCTGACCGGTCGGAGCATCGTGCGCAGGCTGGCCGAAACGGTCCGCCCGCTGCCGGCCCGGTCGTGGGCCGAAGCCAGTGCCACCGCCAGCCGAAGCTCTGGCGTGCCCCGGAACCCGAAGTCTGCTGTGGACGAGTCGAGCAGGGCGGGCACCCACCGCCGCGCGGTGAGCCCGAAGACCGGAGATACGTCAGCTTCCGTGCGGAAGCGGGTCGCCCGGCCGACCGCCATCTCCAGGGCGGCCACCTCCACCAGCACCCTGAGCAACGCTCCCTTGGTTCCCCGGGCCACCTCGAAAGATGCCTGGTCCACTCGTCGGAGGGCTTGACGAACGCTCGCCGGCGGGTTTCCCCAGCGGACTTGATCCAGCCATCGGTCGAGCTCAGCCAGAGGAAACACTGTGGTGTCATGCTCCCCGACCGCCACCCGACCGGCCGGCACCGCCACGGTCGCCTGGCCGAACCGATCGGCCAGCACGTAGCGGCTGAACGCCGTGATGCCACGATCGACGCCGAGCGTGGAAGCTGCCTTGGCGAAGTCGAGCCCGGTACGGGCATGGCCGCCCCGCCAGTCGATCCTGCCCTCCGCCATGAGCCGCCGAAGCTCCGGGAACGAGACGAACCGCTCCTGCCACAGCGGCAACCAGACCTCCCCCTTCGTCGGCTCATCAGCGGCTGCGCCCCCGTAGCCCACCGGTGCCACGTAGGCGCAGAACGGCGCCGCCGAGAGACCCACCGTGCCGACACCCAACCGCCGAGCGTTCCCCGCGGCGAAGAGCACGGCGCCCTCGATCATCAGGACGTAGTCCCAGGGATTGGTGACCAGAGGGGCCTTGCCAAGAGGCGACGAGCTCGTCCCCCCCACCGCGCCAGGGTCGAACTGGCTCGATGACCCCCTGATCCCCGTCGCATTCCCCAAGTCCCACAGCGAGTCCCGCACCCACGCCTCGGAACGGTCAGCCGCGTTCGCCCGCTGGTTCTCCGTCGCTTTCAACCCGAAGACGTCGAGGAGGCGCTGGTGGAAGTTCCGCGACAGATCGAGCCGGCCGACGTTGCCGCCGGTCCCGAGCAGCGGTGGAAAGGCCGGCTTGTCAGAGGCCAGGACGACCGCCGCATCCACCCAGGCCAAGCACTCGTCGGGCAGCTCAGAGCGGCAGGCTCGAACAACCTCCGGCTTCTTGGCCTCCTTGGCCTTCTTGTCGAGGGTGTCCCATTGGAACCGCCCGAGCACGCCGCGCGTCACGGCGATCGCCTTCCGGTACGTGGCCAGCCGTTCGTCGGTGGAGGCCTCGATCACCTGGAGCTCCCCCTTCCCTTCGGGACCGAAGCCGCTGCTGTTGTTCCACGGGCTCACCACCGGCGTCGGGCGGTACCGGTGGAGCAGGAAGTCCTCGAGCCCCTCTTCATCGAGGGTGCTCCGGAGGGTGAAGCCGTACCCGTCCCACCGGCCGGCCGCGTCGCGATCGACCTGCTCGCCAACAAGCCGCAGGATGCCCAACGCCTTCAGGTAGGACGCCAGCGGCTCGGGACGGCATCCGGCCAGCGAGACCTCGTAGGCCGTCATCCCGTCACCTCCGCCAGCTCCGCGTCCTCGTCGTCTTCCTCCTCCTCGCCTTCGTCGTCCCCCTCCTCGCCTCCGGCGCGCTCGACATCCGTCCCTTCGCCCTCATCTTCGACAAGGAGACCAGGCAGCCCGTGCGGCTCGCTCGCCCTCCAGTCGGCCAGCCGGACCAGCGCCTCCAGGAACCCCAGGCGGAACGGCCCGAGATCATCGAGCAGGCGGAGCGCCCGCTCGGACCATGACGGCCCGCCGTCGGCGGCACTGCCCATCCGCACCGGATCGAGGGAGAGGGACAGCGGTGGCGACTCCCCGCCGGGCACTTCGGTACGGGGAAGCTCGTCGCCCTCCCCCACCCCCAGGACGTACCGCTCCCCGTCGGCCTCCGGCACCGAGCGGATGCCGAGGCGGACCCGCCCGTGGTGCGCGGCCACGAGGTAGACCACCAGGTCCGGCTCCGCCACCCCTCGCAGCAGCACTCGGGCGTCACCGAGGAGCGCCAGGGCGGAGGCGAGCTCGTGGCGGAAGGAGGGTCGCTCGTGGCGGAGCCGCCGATCGGTACCGGACTTCGCCCACGGTGCGCCGGCGCGGCGCATCTCCCGTTCGGATTCGTCCGCCACCGCCAGCATCGAGCCCTGGAACACCTGGTGCGCCTTGCCGAGGTCGTGCAGCCGGCCGGCGACGGCCACCGCCTCCAGTTGCTCGGCACTCAGGCCGGTCGGCGCCAGTGCCTGCGTCATGTCGCGCACCGCCGATTCCGCCTCTTCCAGATGGTCGCGCAGGGAGACCCAATCCGTCGCCCGGCTCAGCGGGTCGTCGTTCAGTGCGTCTTCGCCGCCCTCGAGGACGGGCCCTTGCTGTTCCAGTTCATCGTCGACCACCACCTTGAGGACCGGCGCGGTGCTGGCGGGTGTCCATCCGAGCAGCGGGTCGTACCCTCCGGCGGTGCACGGCACGACCAGGGTCTCCCCTGGCCTGAGCCGGTCATTCGGGTGGACCCTCACCCACTCCCGGCGCCGCCCGCGCCGCCCGTCGCGCGCCCCGCCGAGCGGGTCGAAGCGCCAGGCATCGTGGACCTTGAAGAAGTCGCGGACCTCCTTGTTCAGCGGGACCTTGCACAGCTCCTCGGCAGACGGCCGCACGGTGGCCGGCGGAGGAGTCCCTTTCCCGTCCAACGCATGCCAGGCCACGAACACGTCCCGTCCGTCGTCATCGCGAATGTACGGCGAGACGTCCACGTCGTTGCCGGAGACGTCCGGTGCGGTGTCGAACAGGCTGAGCAGATCCGTTCGGCGAAGGACAGGCTGGCCCGGCTTCAGCACCTCCACGTCCCGCTCTCCCAGCATCGTCGAGGTGACCTCTGCACCTTCCAAGGCTTCGAGCGCGGCCACTGCCTCGGCGACGTCCTGAGGCTTGTACGGCGCGGCGTCCTTCGCGTCGACCGGCACCCAGGCCAGCACCGCGTCCTTGGCGCTGCCGTCCCTGTTGCACCGGCCGGCCCGCTGGACGATCGACGGCCACGGAGCCGCCTCGGTCAGGAGCGCTCTCGCCGAGATGTCGAGGCCCGCCTCGACAACCTGAGTGGACACCACGATCCGTCCCGGGCCACCGGCGATCGCTTCTTGGTCGAGCGCCTCGGTGGCCGTCCGCTCCCGGTCGGCCGGCCGGAAGCGGCCGTGAAGCAAGAAACACTCGGGCATAGGCTCGCCCTCCGGCGCAGGCAACTTGCCGAGGGCGGCATAGACGTCCTGGGCCGTCTTGACCCTGTTGACCACGATCAGCGTGAGCGTGCCCGGTTGGTGGAGATTGAGCGCGGCCTCGGCGATCATGGCCGGTCGCTTCCCTTTGGGCTTGCCTTCCAGCGAGATCCTCTGGATCGTGCGGATCGCATCCAGGCGCCGTTTCAGCTTCTTGTCAGCCCGGTCCTTGTCACTGAGCCGGACCTCCGTCGTGCCGTCGGCGGGGTAGGGGCTGTCCACCGTGGACATGGCGTCGCGGTCCACCGTGGCCGACATCCACGTGGACGACGTGCCGAGCGCGGTGCCGAGCGTGTCCCGGAAGCTCTGAAGCTGGCGGGTGGTCGGCAACGCGGGACCGAGCAGTTGCACCTCGTCGAATACCCAGTGGGTGCCGCTGTTCAGCATCCCGAAGTCGATGGGCCAGGAGAAGCGGCTCGCGCCGAACCCTCGGTTCAACACTCGGCTGACGAGCATGTCGACGGTGCCGATCACCACCGCGTCCTGCTCGGGATGGAGGCGCCAGGCCCGCTGGCCCTCGCGGCGACCTCCCATGACGACGTGGACCAGCACCTCCCTGCCGGGCTGCTGCAACAGCTCGGCCTGGAGCTTCGACAACCACTCCCTGACCTTCTGCTCGGTCTGCGTCGTCAACGTACGCATCGGCTCGCAGATGACGAGCCACCGAGGGGTCGCGGCACGGATGGACGCGTCCGGGTGGAACCGGCGACGCCAGAGCCAGGCGAAAAAGACGGCCGCGGTCTTCCCGGCACCGGTCTCGACCGCCAGAAGATCCGGAAGGCCCTGCTCTGCCAGCCGTCGCTGGTACGGGTACGGGCGTTGGTCCGAAGCCCGCTCCATGAGCTCGTCGACGTTGTTGAACACCAGCGCCCCTCCTCCGCTCGGCGGCTACGTGGCCGCTTCCCGAATGCGATAGGGAACCAGGAGGGTGTGACATCGGCAGTTCGGCAGACCAAGAACCTGCCACTTCCGCAACAGAGCCCGTCCCGGACGGACGGGATCGCCAGTGCCTCCCGGCTCTTGAGTAGAATGTTATTGGTATCTCATGTTCATTGCAAAGTATCGAGCCTGGTATGATGTCTGATGTGGTATACGAGAGTGAACAGGATAGTAGGAGCAGCCTCCGCCCCCTTCGGGAGCGGGATCGCGAGCTGACGGCGCTCTGCCAGGCAGCCGACGCCGCCGCGGCGGGTCACCCCCAGTTTGCGGTGGTCAGCGGCCTGCGCCGCGTCGGCAAGACGTTCCTGCTGCAACACCTCATGGAGCGGCAGCGACCAGGCACCGCCGTCTACTTCGAGGCCACGCAGGCCGGCGAGACCGCACAGCTTCGACGGTTCGCCGAAGCGCTGCGCCAGGCGCTGGGACCGGATGGCGCACCGCCGTTCGATACGTTCGCAAGCTGGGAGCAGGCGCTCGAGCTCTGCGCCTACGTCGCCCGCTCCCGACCGTTGACCGTCATCCTCGACGAGGCGACGTACCTGATGGACTCGTCCCACGGGTTCGCCAGCACCGTCCAGGCGGTGTGGGACGGGATCGCGTCGAGCGCCCACGGCCCGGCGCTCCTGCTGGTCCTGTCCGGCTCCGAAGTGGGGATGGTCGAGGACGCTCTGGACTACAGAGGACCGCTCTACCAGCGCCCAACCGTCGTGCTCCCGATGAAGCCGTTCACCGCCGCGCAGGCCTACCGTTACCTCAGCAGGCCGGACCCCACCGCCCTGCTGGAGGCGTACGCGGCGTGTGGCGGGTACCCCCTGCATCTCGACGCCTGGGACTTCGGGGGCTCGACCGGAGAGAACCTGCTGCGGCTCGCCGGCTCCCCCGGCGGCCTGCTCCTGGAGGACGGCGCAGCGCTCCTGTACAGCCTTCGGGACCCGATGCGCCGGGTGCTGCTCGCGGTGGGGCAAGGGCGAACCCGCCCCAACGAGATCGGCGTCGACGCCAGCCAGCCGCGCGTCGACCGGCCGCTCGAAGCGGTGCAGCGCGCACGATTGGTAGAAGGAACGACCCCGCTCGGCGCGCCGCACAAGGCCAAGCCGATCTACCGCATCGCCGATCCCTACCTCCGTTTCTGGCTCCGCCTGCTGGCCAATCACGTCCAACGCGTTGAGGCAGGACAGGGCGCGGCCGTCCTGGAGCACGGCGAAGGCGAGTGGCAGCACCACATCGGGACGGTCTTCGAGGAAGCGGCCCGAGAGCACGGGGTGCGCCTGGTGCAGAACGGGACGCTCCCCTCCGGCACGCTCATCGGTGAGTGGTGGGCGACCAGCGGCGACCAGTGCCAGGTCGACGTCCTCGGCATCAAGGATCACCGGACGATCCTCATCGGCGAAGCTCGCTGGCAGCGCCAGCCGCTGGGACCGCGAGACGTCGACGCGCTGGCTCGCAAGCAGCAACTGGTACCCAAGCCGGTGGCGCAGCCGCTGCTGATCCTGTGGGGACGCGGCGGCGTCCGGCCCGAGGTGGTCGTGGGGCAGGTGCGCGGCTACAGCCTGCTGGACGTGCTCGACAGCCGATAACGCTCGAATCCCCCGGACCGCCGCCGCCACGCCAGTGACGACACGATCGACGTACGATCGGGCCGTGGCCGGTCCAGCACCCGACGAGAACGTTCTCCTCGTCGCCGAGGAAGAGTGCCAGAAGATCGCTCGTGGGGTCCGAGCCGTCCTTGCCGCCAGTAGGGCGATCGATACCCTGGACCGTGAACGCCACCCCGAGGCGTTCGGCGACGCTCCGTGGCTCGCGGTCTTCGACGACCAGGACCTCGCCGCCTTCGTCGACGAGATGGGGGGAGCGATCCTCGGCGTCCTCGGCTCCATCGCTGGCCCGCTCGATCGTCTGTACACGCTCGGCCAAGGGTGGCGGACCACCGCGACCGTCCTCGCGGACCCGGTCAGTCGGGAGGTCCTGCTGGGTCCCCACAACGCGAACGACTTCATTGAGGTCCAGCGGCCCGTGTGAGGCGGCAGCCCCCTCACACGATCCTCGCTTCCCCGCCCTCCACCACCGTCCGGACAGGCACGCCCACGCAGTCGAACCGCTCGCTCGCCGGACCGGGCTCGCCCAGGTCCACCAGCACCACGCTGTCCGCCCCGTGGTCGATCACCTCGCCCACGTTCCAGCGGAAGGCGATCCTCTCGGACCGGCTGAGGTCGCACACGAAGACCGAGTACTGCACCGGGTACCCGTTGGCCTTCAGGAGCTTGTGCACCGCCCGCAGCCGTTTCGGGTCGCAGATGTCGTACGCCACCAGGTACCGCCGCCTCACCGCCATCGCGTCACCCCCCTCGCCGCCGGCACTGCACGCTCACCGGGTACCGCGCCCTCACCTGGTCACGAACGCCACGTACTCGGGGACCTCGCCCAGGAGGTAGGCGCCCAGCAGCCGGGCCTGCACCTCCATCACCCGCCGGTAGCTCGCCTTGTAGCCGAACACCGGGTGCCGCACCTCGGTCGCCAGCCGGCGCTCGTAGGCGGCCAGCACCGCCTTGCGCCCCTCGGGGGTGAGCGCCACCCCGCCGGCCCGCACCACGAAGTGCGACGGCTTGATCTCCCCGTTGTTGACCAGGCTGACCACCACCGAGTCCCCGACCAGCGGCCGCAGCTCCTCGGCCAGGTCGAGGGCGAGCGCCGGGCGGCCGAACCGCGGCCGGTGGTAGAAGCCGAGGTACGGGTCGAAGCCCACGGCGAGAGCGGTCACGGTGAGGTCCTTCACCAGCAGCGCGTACACGTAGGAGAGCAGGCAGTTCACCGGGTCGCGCGGCGGGCGCCGGTTCCTCCCGTCGAAGTGGAACGGCTCGCCCGGCAGCGACCGCCCGTCCCGGAGCATCGCCGGCAAAGACTCGAAGTAGAGCCGGGCGGCCGCGCCCTCCACGCCGAGCAGCGACCCGGCCGACTCCTGCTCGGTGGCCTGGTCGGCCAGCCGCTTGAGCGAGTCGACCACGCCCTGCACGTCCCGCTTGGCGTTGCGGCGCAGCAGCGTCCGGCAGTTGCGGATCTTGCCGGCCACCATCCACCGGGCCACCTCCAGGGCGCCGCTGTGCCCCCGGGCCACCTGGCGGCGGCGCAGCTCCACGTGCTTGGACGGCAGGCCCTCGGCGATGCCCGAGAACCAGCCGCCGTAGCTGAACCAGCACACCGGCACCTCACGTCGCAGCAGCTCGCGAACGGCCTGGGAGCTCACCTGGACGTTCCCGTACAGGCAGAGCTGGGACACGTCGATCGCCCGCACCGAGGCCAGCTCCGCGTGGTCCGCCTCCACCAGCACCCTGCCCGAGCGGAACCCCACCCTCGCCCCCTGCTCGGTCACGTACAGCGGGCGGGCGGCGGTGTCGCTCGGCAGCAGGTACCGCACCGGCGCCTTCTGCCCGTCGTCGTTCCCCCCGGCTCGATCGGCGAGAGCGTTCACCTCGTCGGGCAGGCAGATGCCCACAAGCGAGCAGCGCGGGCACTTGGGGCTGGCCACCAGCGGGGGCGGCGCCACCGTCTGCCGAGCCGTCTCTCGCAGCTCGGCCACCAGGGCGAGCGTCCGCTCCACCAGGGCGTCGTCGAACGTGACCTCCACCCGCTCCTTGGTCTCGGCGAACGACAGGTAGCCCGAGCGGCACCGGTAGCCGGCCTCCCGGAGCAGGAGGCCCTGCACGCAGAGCTGAACACGCTCCGGCTCCCAGGCCCGCTCCGGGACCGGCGCCGGCCGTCCCCGCTTGACGTCCACCGGGTGCACCTCGCCGTCGCCGTCGCTCCCTGTGCCTTCCACGACGTCCACGACCGCCACGAGGCCGAGGAGGTCGGAGGAGAGCCGCAGCGAGCGCGCCACCCGGAGGTCGCCCTCGCCGGGGAGCGGCGCCGAGCCGGTGGGCTGGTCCACCACCCGGTGCCGGTACCGCCCTTCCACCACGTCGCCGCTCTCGGCGAACTGCGCCTCCACCCATTCGAGGTAGAAGAGCCGGGGGCAGTAGGAGTACTCGTTGACCATCCGCGCCGGCACCAGCGCCGGCACGTCCTCGCCGGCCGGGGTGACCGGATGATCGCCGGCCGGCGCCTCCGTGGGCTCCATCCGCTCCTCCCTGGCAGAAGCCGAGCCCCTTCCCCACGCCATATATAGCCGTTGCCGCAACCCGTCTGCAACCTATCGGTAGCGCCCGGCCGTCCAGCCTGCATCGGGCGTGCGACCGGTAGCCTGAGCATCGGGGTGGGGTTCCCACAACCAGGAGGGGTACACCCATGCAACGGCTGGAGCTCATCAAGAGCATCACGGACCCGCCGCCCGTCGACGGCCGCGTCGCCCGGGGCGAGCGCACGCGGGTCCGCGTGGCCGAGGCCCTCATCTCCCTACTGGAGGAGGGCGAGCACCAGCCCACGGCCAAGATGGTGGCCCGGCGGGCTGGGGTCTCGCTCCGCCTGGTCTTCCACCACTTCGAGGACATGGACGCCCTCTACCGGGCAGTCATGGTCCTCCAGTGGCAGCGCTACTGGGCCAAGCTGCGCGACGTGCCGCCCGACCTGTCCCTCGACCACCGGATCGACCGCACCGTCCGGCAGCGCGGCCGCCTCTACGACGCCATCGGGCCGGTCCGCCGCGCCGCCGTGCCCATGACGGCGCGGTCGGACGACCTGGCCGAGGCCCTGGGCG
>JBOGGH010000025.1:0-13576 GCA_050743905.1 Acidimicrobiales bacterium | reverse complement strand
CTCCCGGCGCGGGGCGTGGCGGTGGACGTCTGCACCGGCACCGGCGCGCTGGCCGTGGCGATGGGCGCGGCGCGGCCCGGGGCGCGGGTGGTGGCCACCGACGTCGACCCGCTGGCCGTGGCCTCGGCGAGGGCCAACGGGGTCGAGGCGTACCACGGCGACCTGCTGGCGCCGGTGCCGGCGGCGCTCCCCGGCCGGGTGGACGTGGTGATTGGGGTGGTGCCCTACGTGCCCACCGGGGCGCTTGGCCTCCTCCCTCGCGACACCCTCGCCTACGAGCCGGTCCTCGCCTACGACGGCGGCCCGGACGGCGCGGCGGTGCTTCGGCGGGTGGTGGCCGGGGCGTCCTCCGCGCTCCGCCCGGGCGGGGCGCTGCTCCTGGAGCTCGGCGGCCACCAGGCCGACCTGCTGGCGCCCGACCTCGCCCGCCACGGCTTCGACGGCGTGACGGTGCTGCGCGACGGGGACGGCGACGTGCGGGGTGTGGAGGCTACCCTGCGGCGGCCCCTCATCCCGGCCTGACGCGGGGGCCCGGCGGGCGCGCCGCGGCCGCCGTGGCCACGTCACGCGGGTAGACGCGGATCGCGCCAAAGAGGATGACCGCGTTGGCGAAGAGCGGGAGCAGCATGACCACGAAGGTCCACTGGAGGCCCGAACGCCCGCCCCCGAAGACGTACTGGGAGACCACCCCGAAGAGCAGCGGCGCCAGCGCCTGCGCGCCGGTGCGGAGCAGAGTGCGGATGCCCTCGGCCCTGCCCCACAGGAGCGGGGGCATGATGTCCAGGCGCGCCGCGTCGATCGGCGGGTTCTGGGCCGAGAGCATGCACGCGGCGATCACGATGAACGGCAGGGCGGTGACGGCGCTGCGGGCCGCGATGGCCGGGACGAACACCACGGCCGTCACGGCGGCGGCGCAGGCACTCACGAGCACGCGGCCGCTCACGATGCGGCGCCGCAGGAGGGCGTCACCCAGCCGCCCGCTTACCAGCACCCCCACGAGGGCGCCGGCGCCCACCAGGAGCATGAGGAGGTTGGCGATCACCTGCCCGGTGCCGTACTGCTCGCGGACGAACTCCACCCCGAAGGTCTGCACGCCGGCCAGGAAGTAGTAGCCGCACGCGCCGGCCACGATCAGGATCACGTTGGTGCGGATGCTGAGCACGTAGCGGGTGGCGGCTACGATGCCCATCCGCCTGGCGTCCCGGGTGAGCACCAGCCGCTGGTCGGGCCGGATGCCCTGCTCGCGGACGAGCCGCTGGGCGTCCGTCTCCTGGGGGTCGGCCTCCCCGGTCCCGGGGTCTGCACCCGTCCCGGCGCCGGTGCCTGTCCTGGCGCCGGCGCGGCCCCCGCCCGTCGCCGCGGCATGCTCGGCCTCGGCCACGAAATCACGGGTCCCGGGCGCCGGCGCCAGGGGGGAGGAGGCGCCGCGCTCGGGCTCGGGGAGCCGGAACACGAACCACGCCAGGACGAACGCCGGCACGCTCAGGATGGCGAACGCCACCCGCCACGAGAGCGCCGCCAGGTCCCCGGTCACGGCGAACCCCGTGCCGGCCCCGAGCAGCTCGCCGGCGAGCACGTAGCCGTAGATGCGGCCGCGCTCGGCGCTGCGGAAGTAGTCGCCCACGAGGGACGCCACGATCGGCCCCGAGGCGGCGGTCACCACGCCGAGGACGAGGCGGGCGAGCAGCAGGCCGCCGAAGGTGCTCGCCGTGGAGCTCCAGATCATGGCCGCGCCCCAGGTCACGACGGCGCCGCCCAGGAGCCACGTCCGCCTGGTCATGTCGGCCAGCACCCCGAAGGGGACGCTGGCCGTCGCGGCCACCAGCGAGCTCGCGGCTACCAGGAGCCCGATGTCGGTGTTGGAGATGCCGAGGTCGTGGCGGAGGTAGATGGCGGAGGCGCCCACGGTGGCGGTGTCGGCGCTGCTCAGCCCCAGCACGCAGGCGAAGATGACGATCACCTTGCTCCGGAGCGGGCCGCCGACCTGGAACTCGAAGCGGTGCTGCGCCCGGCGGGCTTCCCGGCCCACCAGCCGCCTGGTGGCGGCGATGGCGGGGTGGCGCTCGAAGCGGTCCGGCGGCCGGCGCTGCCCCGACGCCGGCTGCCGCCCTGCCGCCGGCGGCGGTCCCGACGCCGGCCGTGGTGTGACCGGCCCGCTCACTTGAGGAGCCGGGAGAGCCGGCGGTCGGCCAGCACCCGGCCGCCGGTCTGGCAGGCCGGGCAGTAGTCGATCTCGTAGCTGTCGTAGGCCACGGGGCGCAACGTCTCGCCGCAGCGCGGACAGGGCTGCCCGGCACGCCCGTGGACCAGGAAGCGGTCTCCGAGTCGTGCCGCCGAGAGGCCGCCGGTGCGCTCCCGCTCGCGTGCCAGCGCCTCGCCCAGCACCGACCGCACGGCGTCCAGCAGGCCGGCGCGCCCTGCCGCGTCCAGCGAGCGGAGGGAGGCGAAGGGCGACCGCCGCGCCCGGTGCAGGATGTCGTCGGCGTGGCCGCGGCCGATGCCGGCCACCACCCGCTGGTCCCGCAGCCAGGTGTGGAGGTGGCGGGTGCTGGCGTCGCTCGCCACCAGCTCGGCGAAGGCGGGGTCCGAGGGCTCGGGGCCGAGCGCCGCCAGTGGCCCGTCGTCGCCGGGGGCGAGCACCCACCAGCCGGCCTTGCGCTGGGTCCCGTGCTCGCGCACCAGCACGGCCACCGGGCCGCCCCCTTCCGGTCCGCCCCCTTCCGGGCCGCCCCCTTCCGGTCCGCCCCCTTCCGGGCCGCCCCCTTCCGGTCCGCCGGCCGGGCCGAAGACGAGCCGCACCACCGAGCCCCGCGGCCGGGTGGCCTTGGGCGGGTCCTCCAGGTCCACCCGGCCCGCCTGGGACAGGTGGACCGCCACCCGCAGCCCGCCCCCGAGCTCGAGCACGTCGTACTTGCCTCGCCGGGTCACCCGGTCGAGCGTACGGCCCACGAGCAGGTCCGGGCTGGGCTGCGCCGTCTTCAACCCGGAGAAGCCCAGCAGCTCGTAGCGGTGGAGGACGCGGCCGGCCAGGGCGGCGTCGAGCCGCTCGGCCAGGGCCTGCATCTCGGGCAGCTCGGGCATGGCGACCCCGGTCCTCCGTCCGGCGCCGGGCCGCTCAGCGCGTCCCGCTCACGCCGCGGTGAACACCAGGGGGGCGTGCCGCACCCCGGCGATCACCGGGCTGGGCGCCCGCTCCACCGGGCCGGCGGGCTCGACGGCGGCGAACCGGTCGAGCAGCTCCTCCAGGACCACGCGGGCCTCCAGCCGCGCCAGCGGCGCGCCCAGGCAGAAGTGGGGGCCAAACCCGAAGCTGACCTGCGGGTTGGGGTTCCTGCCGACGTCGAGCCGGTGGGCGGTGGGGCCGAACACCTCCTCGTCGCGGTTGGCCGAGGCGTACACGAGCAGGACCGGCTCGCCGGCGGCGACGGCCTGGCCCCGCAGCTCGGTGTCCCGGGTGGCGGTGCGCAGGAACGAGATGACCGGCGTGGTCCAGCGCAGGAGCTCCTCCACGGCCGAGGGCACGAGCGAGCGGTCGGCGCGCAGGCGCGCCCACTCGTCCGGCCGCCCGGCCAGCGCCGCCAGGCCGCCCGAGAGCAGGTTGCGGGTGGTCTCGTTCCCGGCCACGAGGAGCTGGACCAGGAACATGGAGAGCTCGGCGTCGGAGAGGGCGTCGCCGTCCGGGGTGGCGGTGGCCAGCGCCGAGACCACGTCGTCCCGGGGCTCCCCCCGCCGCTCGGTGGCCACCTCCAGCAGGTAGGTCCACATCTCGGCCTGGAGCGCCTGCTTACGCTCCTCGGGCCAGTCGGTGGCGCCGGGGATCACCGCCTCGGACCACTCGTAGAAGCGGGGCCACTGCCGGGCGTCGACCCCCAGCAGGCGGCAGATCACCTGGAGGGGGAAGGGCACGGCGAGCGCCGGCACCACGTCGGTGGGGACGCCCGGCTCGACCGCCGCCAGCAGCGCCGCCGCCTCGGCCCGCACGGACGCCTCCAGGCCCCGGACGATCGTGGGCTTGAAGCCGGGCTGGACCAGCCGGCGGTAGCGGGTGTGGGCCGGCGGGTCCGTGTGCATCATCGTCGGCGGCGACGGGTAGGTCACGCCGATCTCCTCCACCAGGATCCCCCTGGACGAACAGAAGGTCTGCGGGTCGGCCCCGGCCGCCATCACCTCGGGGTGGGTGGTGACCGCCCAGAAGCCCGCCTCCTCGTGCCAGGCCACCGGTGCCTCCGCCCGGAGCCTGGCGTAGAGGGGGAACGGGTCGCCGGCGTAGAGGGCGGGGTCGGTCAGGGCGGCGGCCAGCCCGTTCCCGGGCCGGGTGGCGGTCACCGCCGCCGGCCGCCGGGCTGCCGCACGGCGCGCTGGCCGATCCGCCGCACCCGGGCCGTGGTCAGACGATCAGCCCGTTGGGACGAGGGTCGCCCTGGGCCTCGAGCAGGGCGTAGTACACCTCGAGGATGCCCGGCCCGTCGGTTGTGCTCTCCACCTTCCCGTCCGGGTCGAGGTGGAGCAGGGCGCCCTCGATCACGAAGAGCACGTCGGTGTCCTCCGTGTTGTCCTCGGGGACGTCGAGGGTGTGCACCGAGCTCGCCGGTTCGTAGATGTAGGACCCCGGCGTGGAGTAGAAGTCGTACTCGAGGTAGTGCCAGCGCCCGGAGAGGGTGAACCCGTCCACCGGCCCGGTGTGGCGGTGGATCTGCAGGCGGACGCCGGGCCGGAAGCGGTTGCGGATGACCCAGGTGCCCCGTGTCCGGTCGTAGCGGACCACCTTCAGGTCCACGCCGGCGCCGGTGCCTGCCCACGGGGCGTCGGTGTCGCCGACGTGGCGGACCACGTCGGACGGTGCGGTGATGGCCATGGGGACCCCCTTGCTGCCGTCGGGCACGCCGGCGCCGTGCTGTGTCGTGCTGCCGTGCCGTACTGCCGTGCGCCGCCCCGTCGTTGCGGGGCCGGCCCGGCCAGTATGCCAGGGCCGCGGCCGCCGGCCTGCCTGCGGGCCGTCGGCGGTACGTCCCCCGCTCCGCCGGATCCTGGCGCCCGGCCGGTCGTTGTGCCATCGTTGCGCCACAGGTCAAGGCGGGTTGCAGCGATAGCGGCCCGCACAGCACGTGAGAAGGGCGGACGAGCGATGGTCGGACGGCGCAGCGGTGGGTGCGGGCCGTGGACCCGCGGGAGCACGGACCTGGCGGCCCCGCCCCGGAGGCAGGGACGCAGCCCGCGCCTGCTGGCGCTGGGGACCGCCCTGGCCACCGTCCTCGGCGGGGGGACCTTCGCCGCGCTGGCGGTGGGCGGCGCGGTGGGCGTGCCCCCGGCCGGCGCAGCGACGCCGGCGCCCACGATCTACGTGGGGAACCAGGGGTCCTCCGTGACCTCCTACCCGCTGCCGT
This sequence comes from Acidimicrobiales bacterium, assembly GCA_050743905.1. Classification (GTDB taxonomy): domain Bacteria; phylum Actinomycetota; class Acidimicrobiia; order Acidimicrobiales; family RAAP-2; genus JBOGGH01. The sequence continues at coordinate 8,192 of JBOGGH010000025.1, read as the reverse complement.
CCACGGGGAACGTGGCCCCCAGCAGCACGCTGGTGCAGCACAGCTCCGGCAGCGGGTTCGCCCTGGCACTCGACGCCGAGGGGGATCTCTGGGTGGCCAATCCCACAACAGGAGGGCCGACAAACTCGATCACAGAGTTCACCCCCTCCCAGCTCGCGGCGGGCGGCACACAGGCGCCGGCGGTGACCCTCACAACCGGGGCGACACTCGAGGCCACCGGCCTGGCCTTCGACGCCTCGGGTGACCTGTGGGCCGCCAACTACGCGGCGAACGCCACATCGACAGCGGTCTCGCTCGTGGAGTTCACCCCGGCGCAGCTCGCGGCAGGGGGCTCCCCCACGCCGGCGGTGACGATCACCTACCACGGCACAACAACATACGGCGCGGGCTTCGAGGGGATCGCCTTCGACGCGGCCGGGAACCTGTGGGCCGCCGACACGAGCGACGACCAGGTGGTGGCGTACACGCCGGCGCAGCTCGCGGCGGGGGGCTCCCCCACGCCGGCAGTCGTGATCTCCTCCACCACAACGGGGACAACAGGGACAACATCCTCCCTCGCGTTCTCGGACGCCGTGGCCTTCGACGCGGCGGGCGACCTCTGGGTCTCGAACGAGGGCAACAACACCCTCGTGGAGTACACGCCGGCCCAGATCGCCGCCGCCGGCTCGCCGGTCCCGGCGACCACGATCTCGGGGGTCCACCGGCCGTTCAAGCTCGGGTTCGACTCGTCCGGCACCCTGTGGGTGACCAGCCTGACAACAACAACAGGCTTCACAAGCACAACAACAGGTCCCTCGACAGTGGTCGCCGCCGTGCTCGGCTTCACCCCGGCCGAGCTCGCGGCGGGCGGCACACAGGTGCCGGCCCACGCCATCGAGGGGAGCGCCACCGGCCTGTCCGAGCCCGTAGGGCTCGCCCTGGCCACCCCGCCCACCGTCACCTCGGTCACACCGGCGTCCGGACCGGCCGGCGGCGGGACGACCGTGACGGTGCACGGCACCGGGTTCACCTCGGGCACCACGGTGGACTTCGGCTCGCACGCCTCCCCCTCGGTCACCGTCACCAGCCCGTTCAGCCTCACCGCCGTGGCGCCGCCGGGCGCCGGCACCGTGCACGTGACGGCCGTGACCTTCGCCGGGACCTCGGCCACCTCGACAGCCGACCTGTTCAGCTACGGCCCGGGCGGCTACACGATGGTGGGGAGCGACGGCGGGGTGTTCTCCTTCGGTGGCGCGCCCTTCGAGGGGTCGCTGCCCGGCCTCGGGGTGTCGGTGGACGACATCCGGGGGATCGTGCCCACCGCCAGCCGTCAGGGCTACTGGATGGTGGGGTCGGACGGCGGGGTGTTCGCCTTCGGTGACGCAGGGTTCGTGGGATCGCTGCCCGGGCTGGGCGTCACGGTGAACGACATCGCCGCCTTCGTGCCCAGCCCCACCGGCGACGGCTACTGGATGGTGGGGTCGGACGGCGGGGTGTTCGCCTTCGGCGACGCCGGCTACCTCGGCTCGCTGCCGGGGCTCGGCGTCCACGTCTCGGACATCGTGGGCATGGTGCCCACGGCCGACGGCCACGGCTACTGGATGGTGGGGTCGGACGGCGGGGTGTTCGCCTTCGGCGACGCGACCTTCACCGGCTCGCTGCCCGGCCTCGGGGTGCACGTCACCAACGTGGTGGGCATCGTGGGCACCGCGGACGCCGGCGGCTATTGGATGGTGGGCACCGACGGCGGCGTGTTCGCCTTCGGCGACGCCGGGTTCGTGGGCTCGCTGCCCGGGCTGGGGGTCACGGTCTCGAACATCGTGGGCATCATCGGCACCCCCACCGACCAGGGCTACGTCATGGTGGGCACCGACGGCGGGGTCTTCTGCTTCGGGGACGCCCGGTTCGCCGGGTCCCTGCCCGGCCTCGGCGTGCACGTCACCAACGTGGTGGGCATCGCCAACGGGTAGCGGCAGCGCCCCGGGGCGGCCGCTCAGGCGGACGGTGCCGCCCTCCCCGACGCCAGCAGCAGGCGCTCCCACGGGCCGGCCCCCGGCGTAGCGCGGGAGCGGTCCAGCATCCACAGGTTCGGCGACGAGAGGATCCAGGCACAGATCGCGGACGGGGGGTGGACCGTGCCGCCAAGCCCGAACGCGATGTCGTACCCGTGGACCAACAGCTCGTACGCGCCGCGGGCGGCCCAGTCGTCCACCCCGAGGCTGACGACCCCGTCGGACGCCGTGGTGGCCGGAGGGGCGGTGGCGAGCACGGCGGAGAACGTGGTGGACACGGCGCCGAGCGTGGCGAGGAGGTCCGGGGGCGTGGCGCCGGCCGCCACGTGCGCCTCGCCGACCGGCAGCCAGTCGCCCGCCCGTCGCGCCGCCACCTGGAGGGTGTAGGAGAGGAGGCAGTCCACCAGGTGGCCCACCGTCTCCCGGCAGCTCCAGGCGAGCTCCCCGGCGGGCACCGACCAGTCCCGGTCCACGAGCGGCGCCAGGCCTCCCACGACGTGGGTGGCGGCGGCAGGGAACGACGCGGGCGCGCCCCCCGGTACGGTCCCGCCCCTGCCCACGGTTCAGTCCGCGCCGACGGGGGCCAGCTCGTCGAAGCCCAGGGCCGCCTCCAGGGCGGCGGCCGAGCGCAGGACCACCAGGTCCCCGTGCTGGGGCCCCACGAGCTGGATCCCCACCGGGACGCCGTCGGCCGTCAGGCCGGCGCAGACCGAGGCGGCGGGCGAGCGGGTCATGTTGAAGGGGTAGGTGTAGCGGACCCAGTTGGGCGTGACCTCCCCGTTCACCACGCCGGAGCCGTTCAGCGAGAGCGGGGGGGCGGCCGCCGCCGTGGTGGGGGTGACCAGCAGCCGCACGTCGTGGAAGAGCCCCACCAGCGCCAGGTTGAGCCGGTGGCACTCGTCGATCGCCTCCACCAGCTCGCGGGCGGTGGTGCTCCGGGCGTGGTCCACCACGGCGGCCAGCAGCGGGTCCACGCGCGCCCAGGCCGGGTCGTCGCGGTGGGGCTCCACCGTCCGCAGGACGCAGGCGGCCACGTAGGTGAGCCACGAGCCCACCGGGTCCACGTCGAAGACGGTGTCCACCTCCACCACGTCGGCACCGAGCGAGGACATCAGGGCCACGGCGCGCTCGCAGACGGCCAGCACCTCGGCGTCCGGCTCGGCGTAGCCGAGGGTGGGCGACCACGCCACCCGGGCCGGGAGGTGGGGGTCGTCCAGCACGTGCGGCCAGCTCGCCTCGGGGCGGGGGAGCGAGCGGAGGTCGGTGGGGTCCGGGCCCACCACGGCGTCCAGCGCGGCCACCGTGTCCGCCACGGTGCGGGCCATAGGGCCCTTGCTGGACAGGTCGATCCACCCGGGGCCCTCGGCGCCGCCGGACGGGACGCGGCCGAGGGAGGGCTTGAAGCCGCTCAGCCCGCAGCAGGCCGAGGGGATGCGGATGGACCCGCCGCCGTCGGAGCCGGTGGCCAGCGGCACCATGCCGGCGGCGAGGGCGGCGGCGGTCCCGCCGGAGGAGCCGCCCGTGCTCCTCGTGGTGTCCCACGGGTTGCAGGTCGTGCCGAAGATCTCGTTGGCCGTGTTGGCCGACCACGACAGCTCGGGGAGGTTGGTCTTCCCCACCACCACGCAGCCGGCGGCGCGCAGCCGCTCCACGTGGCTCGAGTCCTGCTCGGCCACGGGCGACCCGGCAAAGAGGGCCGACCCGTGGGTGGTGCGGTACCCGGCGGCGTCCTCGTTGTCCTTGACGCCGATGGGCACGCCGGCCAGCGGCCCGGGGTCGCCGCCGGCGGCCACCACCTGGTCCACCGCCGCCGCCTGCTCGAGGGCCCGCTCGCCGTCCACCGCCACGAAGGCGTGCAGCGTGGGGTTGAGGGCCTCGATGCGGGCCAGCGCGTGCCCGGTCACCTCCCGTGCCGAGACGGCGCCGGAGCGCACCTGGGCCGCGAGGTCCACCAGGGGGGTCCGTAGGAAGTCCATCCCGCGTGCGTAGCACGGAACGGCGGCCCGTTGCCTCGGGAGCGCGGCTCAGCCGGTGGGCGCCAGCCCCCGGACCGCCTCGGCCAGGTCCACCCCGGCCGGGACCACCTGGAGGACCGGGACGGTGACCCCGTTGGCCACGTAGCGGGCCACGTGGCGACGGCACGCCTCGGGGCCGCCGTGGACCACCAGGGCGTCCACCACCTCGTCCGGCACGGCGGCCAGCGCCGCCCTGCGGTCGCCGGCGTCCCACGCCTCCCACATGGCCCGCAGCGCCGGGCCGCGGCCCAGCCACCGGTGGAAGGCGGCGTAGGCCGGCACCGTCAGGTAGGCGGTGATCATCCTGCGCCCGACGGCCCGGGCGGTGGCCACGTCGTCCAACGGCACCACGAAGATGCGGGCCACCACCTCCTTGCCCGGCCCCACCTCGGCCAGGGCGGTGGGCACGTCGTCGGCGGCCAGCCAGTTGAGGACCACGCCGTCCGCTTCCCGCCCGGCCAGGCGCAGCATGCCCGGGCGCAGGGCGGCCACGTGGACCGGCGGCGGCTGCTCCACCGGCCGGGACAGCCGGAACCCCCGCACGGAGAACGTCGGGTAGTCGGCGGTCACCTTCTCGCCCGCCAGCGCGGCGCGCAGGAAGCGCAGCGTGTCACGGACGCGGTGGTACGGATCGGCGTAGGGGATCCCGTTCCAGCGCTCCACCACCACCGGGGACGAGGCACCGATCCCGAGGGTGAACCGCCCGGGCGCCGCCTCGGCCATGGCCGCCGCCGTCTGGGCCAGCAGCGCCGGGCCCCGGGTGAAGGCGGGCGCCACGGCCACGCCCAGGCGCAGGCCCGGCGTCCAGGCGGCGGCGAGGGCCAGCGGGGTGAAGCCGTCAACGCCGTCGACCTCGGCCGACCAGGCGTCCGTGTAGCCGAGCGCCGCCAGCTCCTCCAGCCACGCCCGGTGCCGGTGGAGAGGCACGCCGTCGAAGGGGACGGTGATGCCGTAGCGGCGCCCGGCGGGGGTCACCGACCCACTGTTGCACGCCGGAACGACCACCGGGCGGCCGATGGCCGCCCGGTGGTCGTTGGCTGCACGGCTGGTGACCGAGCCCGCCCGGTGCCTGCCGGGCGATCGGGCCTACCTACTGGGCCCTACTGGGCGATGCCCACGATCGGCTCGTTCAGCGGCTTGCCGCCCATGGACCCGTAGAAGGGCGCGTCGCCGAAGGCGAAGATGCCGCCGTCGCTGGCCACCTCCCAGTACCCGGTGCCGTCGGCCGTGGCCGCCAGGCCCACCACGGGCTCGTTCAGCGGCTTGCCGCCCATCGAGCCGTAGAAGGTCGCGTCGCCGAAGGCGAAGAGCCCGCCGTCGGAGGCCACCTCCCAGTAGCCCCCGCCGTCCGGCGTGGCCGCCAGGCCCACGATCGGCTTGTTGAGCGGCTTGCCGCCCATCGAGCCGTAGAACGGCGCGTCGCCGAAGGCGAAGAGCCCGCCGTCGGAGGCCACCTCCCAGTAGCCCCCGCCGTCCGGCGTGGCCGCCAGGCCCACCACGGGCTCGTTCAGCGGCTTGCCGCCCATGGAGCCGTAGAACTGGGCGTCACCGAAGGCGAAGAGCCCGCCGTCGGAGGCCACCTCCCAGTAGCCGCGACCGCTCTGGGTGGCCGACATGCCCACCACCGGCTCGTTCAGGGGCTGCCCGCCCATGGACCCGTAGAACTGGGCGTCGCCGAAGGCAAAGAGGCCGCCGTCGCTGGCCACCTCCCAGTAGCCCCCGCCGTCGGGGCTCATGGCCATCCCCACGACCGGCTTGTTCAGCGGCTTGCCGCCCATGGACCCGTAGAACGTGGTCCCGAAGGCAAAGAGCCCGCCGTCGCTGGCCACCTCGGTGTACCCGGTGCGGGGCACCGGCGACGTGAGGGACAGCGTTGTCGGGCTGTTCTCGCCCACCGCCACGCACCGGGCGCCGGCGACGCAGGACGCGCCGTAGAGCGCCTGTGTGGCGAATGTTGTCGTGGCGGCCGCCACGGACGGGAGGCCGGCCACGGTCCAGGTGGCGCCGTTCCAGGTCTCCACCAGCGGCAGGGCCGCCAGTGTGGCTGTGCTCGACTCCTGGGTGCCGGTGGCCACGCAGGAGGTCGGCCCGAAGCAGTCCACCCCTAGGAGCACCGCCGGCCTGCTGCCCGGTGTGGCGGCGACGGTCCAGGCCGAGCCGTTCCACTGCTCGATGAGCCCGGAGAGCACGATCCCTGTTGTGGATGTCACGTTCGCCTGGTAGCCGACCGCGGTGCAGACCGACGGGTTGGCGCACGAGACGCCGTACCCCACCTGGAGGCTTGTGGCGCCCGGGGCCGGCGTGGGCACGGTGCTCCAACTGGTCCCGTTCCAGCTCATCGTGAACATCCGGAATGTCAGTACCAGTGTTGTTGTGCCTGTGAGGCTGACGGAGAGCCTGGTCCCGCCGGCCATGCAGAACGTGGCGCTCGTGCAGGACACGCCCTCGGCGAGCGTCAGGGTTGTGGCCGGCGACGGGACGTCGGACGTGGACCAGGTGCCGCCGTTCCACCGGTCCACCACCGTGCCGACCGATGTCGCCGCTGTTGTGAAGTAGGTGCCTACGGCCGTGCAGAAGGACGTGGTCGGGCAGGAGACCGAGGAGAGGAATGCCTCACCGTGTGTGGGGCTGGTGACCACGCTCCACGCCGTGCCGTTCCACCGCTCGATGAGCGAGGTGGCGTTTGTGGGGCCGGCGACTGTTGTCACCACCACCGGTGTGGTGGACCGGGCGCCGACGGCGATGCAGAACGACGCGCTGGCGCAGGAGACCGAGAGGAGCTCGCTGTCCGGCACCCCGGCGGGCAGGGGCACGGCGGTGGCGGTCCAGTGGCTGCCCACCAGGACGGCGGCGATCGCCTGGGTGCCTGTCGAGGACTCGCTGGCCCCCACGGCCACGCAGCCCGTGGGGGAGGCGCACGACACGCCGGCCAGCACCTGTGTCTGGCCTGTCCCGAATGTGGGGGTCTGGAGCTCGGACCACTGGCTGGGGGTGATCACCGCCGGGCCGTGGCCGCCGGACGACCGGCCCAGCGACGAGCCGATGCCGCTGCCGCCGGTCCCGGTCGGCAGGCCGGCGGCGGCCATCGCCTGGCGGACCTGCGCCGGCGAGGTCGGGAGGCCGCTGGACGCCGCCCCGGCGCTCGTGACACCGGCGGTGGCCGCCACGAACGTCACCATCAGGGAGGCTGCCGCCCCCGCCACCAGGTACCGAGCTCTCATGTCGCGTCTCCATCTTCTGTCGAAGGGGGGGTCATGCCGATTACCGCGACGACCGTAGCGGGTCGCGCGGTGGGGGGTCGAGGATGCACGCGCCGCCCCGGGGGCGGCGGCCACCGGCCACCGGCCAGCGGTCAGCGGGTCCCCTCGCCCCCCTTGGCGCCGGTCCACACCGGGACGCCGTAGTCGGCCCCGGTGGACAGCGGCGGCTCGATGCCCGCCCGGCGCATCCCCTCCTCCACGCGCCCGATGACGGCGCGCAGCACGGCCACCCGCCCGTAGCGCTTCTGCTCGGCCGGCACCACGTGCCAGCGGGCGTTGGGCTGGTCCGTGCGGGCGAGCATCTCCTCCACCGCGACCTCGTACTCGGACCACCGCCCGCGGTTGCGCCAGTCGTCGTCGGTCAGCTTCCAGCGCTTGAGCGGGTCCGCCTCCCTCGCCTGGAAGCGCTTGAGCTGCTCACGGGGCGAGAAGTGGAGCCACAGCTTCACCAGGACCACGCCCTCCTCGGCCAGCGACCACTCGAACTGCCGGATCTCGTCGTAGGCGCGGCGCCACTGCTCCTCGGTGGCGAGCCCCTCCACCCGCTCCACCAGCACCCGCCCGTACCACGAGCGGTCGAGCACCGCCATCCCGCCCCAGCCGGGCAGCGCCGGGTGGAAGCGCCAGAGGAAGTGGTGCCGCCGCTCGTCCGGGTCCGGGACGCCGAACTGGGCCACCCGCACGTGGCGCGGGTCCAGGGGGGCCACGAGGCGCTTGATGCAGCCACCCTTGCCGGCGGCGTCCCACCCCTCGAAGAGCACGCACACCGGCGGCCCCAGCCGGCCGTCGCCGAGCTGGCCGCCGCTGACCAGCCGCAGGTGCAGCAGCCGCCGCTGGGCCGCGGCGAGCTGCTCGGTCTCCTCCGCCACCGTGAGGCGGAGCGAGAGGTCGGCGTCGGCGAGGCGGGGGCCGGCGTGGTCGTGGGC
>JBOGGH010000024.1:0-13595 GCA_050743905.1 Acidimicrobiales bacterium | reverse complement strand
GGGCAGCGCGGTCGCCGGGCGGACCGCCCGCCGGCGGGTCAGCCCAGCCGCTCGATCACGGTGGCGTTGGCCAGCCCGCCGCCTTCGCACATGGTGAGCAGGCCGTAGCGGCCGCCCGAGCGCTCGAGCTCGTTCAGCAGGGTGGTCATCAGCTTGGCGCCGGACGCGCCGAGCGGGTGGCCCAGGGCGATGGCCCCGCCGTTCACGTTGACCCTGGCCATGTCGGGGTGGTGCTCGCGCTCCCAGGCCAGCACCACGGAGGCGAACGCCTCGTTGATCTCCACCAGGTCGATGTCGTCCAGGGTGAGCTTGGCCCGCTCGAGGACGGTGTGGGTGGCGGGGATGGGGCCGGTCAGCATGGTCACCGGGTCGACCCCGGCGAGGGCGAAGGCGTGGAAGCGGGCGCGGGGCGTGAGCCCGAGCGAGGCGGCCTTCTCCTCGCTCATGATGAGCACCGCCGCCGCGCCGTCGGTGATCTGGGACGAGTTGCCGGCGGTCACCTTGCCGCCCTCCGGCTTGAAGGCCGGCTTTAGCCCGGCCAGCACCTCCACCGAGCTGTCCGGCCTGATGCCCTCGTCGGCCGAGAGCAGCTCGGGGGTGTCCTTCCCGCCGTCGTCGCGGACGGGGACCGGGACCAGCTCGTTGTCGAACCGGCCCTCCTCGGTGGCCCGGGCGGCGAACCGGTGGCTACGGACCGAGAACTCGTCGAGCTCCTCACGGGTGATGCCCCACCGGTCGGCGATCATCTCGGCGCCGATCCCCTGGCTCACCAGGCCGCCCCGCTCCTCGTAGCGGTGCATCATCCGGGGGCCGAACGGGTAGCCGAGGTCGCGCACCACCGAGGAGCCCATGGGCGTGTGGGTCATGTGCTCCACCCCGGCGGCCACCACCACGTCGTAGGCCCCGGCCATCACGCCCTGGGCGGCAAAGTGGATGGCCTGCTGGGACGACCCGCACTGCCGGTCGATGGTGGTGGCCGGCACGGACTCCGGCCAGCCGGCGGCCAGGACGGCGTTGCGGCCCACGTTCAAGGCCTGCTCGGCCACCTGCATCACGCAGCCGGTGATCACGTCGTCCACGATCGCCGGGTCGAGGTCGTTGCGCTCCTGGAGCGCCTTCAGCGGCTCCGAGGCGAGGTCCACGGCGTGCCAGTTGCGGAGCTTGCCGTTGCGCTTGCCGCCGGCGGTGCGGACGGCGTCGACGATGACGGCGGTGGTCATGGCGGTTCTCCTCCCACTCCGGCGGCGCGGGCCTGCCGGTTGCGTGCACCGCAGCCTACCGCCGGCGCCGGCGGGGACGCCCCCCGGGGGAACGCCGCTAGCGTGACGGCCGGTGCAGGCGGGGCCGGAGGCGGCGGGGGAGGGTCGGGGCGCCGGCGGGCGGCCGATGGACCGCTGGCTGGGCGACGGCGGGATGCCGCTCATCGCCGCCCTGGGCGCCTCGTTCACGGCCTACGGCGTGGACGGCGAGGACCTCGGCTGGGTGGAGGGCACGTTCGTGCCCGAGGCCCTGGCCTGCAACCCGCAGGGCGTGGTGCAGGCGGGGGTGCACGCCGTCCTGCACGACGCCGCCATGAACTTCGCCATCAACGCCGCGCTCACGGGGCGCGAGCGCACCCGCGCCACCCTGGAGCTGAAGACCGAGACCATGCGGCCGGCGGCACGGGGCGGCGACTACCGGCTGCGGGGCGAGGTGGTCCGCATGGCCCGCCAGGTGGCCTACGGCGAGGCCTTGGTGCGCGACGCCGGCGGCGAGCTGGTGAGCCGGGCCACCGGGACGTTCCTGCTCCGGCGCGACCCCGACTCCGATGACCCCGAGCCCGGAGGGCCGACGGCGGCGAGCCCGTAGCGCACGCCGGTCAGCTCCTCGGACACCGCCCACAGCGCCGCCGCATCGTCCTCGCGGTGCGACCGCCGGGAGGACCGGACCTTCACCGGCGGCCCGTACTGCTCGGCCACGCCGCCCGGCCCGTAGTAGTCGCCGCCGGCCACGCCGGGGGCGGTGGCGGCGAAGAGGGCGGGGAGGGCGCCGGCCGCCGCCGACTGGCCCAGCCGGCTGGCCAGCCTCCCGGCGCGCACCCGGAGCGCCGAGCCGCCCATCGTGGGGCCGGCGGCGGCCAGGTGGGTCCGGGCCCAGCCGGGGTGGGCGGCCACCGCCACCGTGCCCGCGCCGGCCGCCCGCAGGCGGCGGTCGAGCTCGTAGGTGAAGAGGAGGTTGGCCAGCTTGGTGTTGGCGTAGGCCAGCCAGCGGTCGTAGCCGCCGGCGAGGCTCTGCGGGTCGTCCGGCCGGTACCGGCCGAGGCGGTGCATCGCGGAGCTCACCGTCACCACCCGCGAGCCCGAGGTGGTCAGGAGCAGGTCGAGGAGGAGCCCGGTGAGGGCGAAGGGCCCCAGGTGGTTGGTGGCGAACTGCCGCTCGAAGCCGTCCTCGGTGACGGCGAACGGCGAGCCCATGACCCCGGCGTTGTCCACCAGCGCGTCGAGCCGGGCGTGGCCGGTCAGGAACCGCCCGGCGGCGGCGCGCACCGAGGCCTGGCTGGCCAGGTCCACCTCCAGCACCTCCACGGAGGCGCCCGGCGCGGCGCCCACCAGGTGGTCGGCCGCACGGCGGCCCCTGGCCGGGTCCCGGCAGGCCAGCACCACGTGGGCGCCGTGGGCCGCCAGCTCCACCGCCGTCTCGTAGCCGATGCCGCTGGTGGCCCCGGTCACCACCGCCGTGCGGCCGGTGAGGTCGGGGATGTCGGCGGGCCCCCAGGCGGCCCGGCGCCGCAGCCTCACTCGCCGATGTGGTCCGCCGGGACCGTGCCCAGGCGGCCGGCGTGGAAGTCCTCGAAGGCCTGGGCCAGCTCCTCCTTCGTGTTCATGACGAAGGGACCGTAGACCGCCACCGGCTCGCGGATGGGCCGGCCGCCCAGCACGAGGACGTCCAGGGAGGGCGTGCGGGCGTCCTGGTCGCGGCCGGCCGCCACCACCAGGGCGTCCCCGGGCCCGTGGGTGGCCAGTTGGCCGGCGTCCACGGGCTGGGCGTCCGCCCCCACCGTGCCGTGGCCGCCGAGGACGTAGACGAGGGCGTTGTGCCCGGGATCCCACGGCAGCACGAGCCGGGCGCCGGGGGCGACGGTGGCGTGGACGAGGGTGATGGGGGTGTGCGTCACGCCGGGCCCGCCGTGGCCGGCGACCCTCCCGGCCACCACCCGCACCAGCGCGCCGCCGTCCGGCGACGAGAGGAGGGTCACCGCCCCGGCCTCGATGTCCTGGTAGCGGGGCGGCACCCATTTGTCGGCCGAGGGGAGGTTCACCCAGAGCTGGATCCCGTGGAAGAGGCCGCCGCTGGCCACCAGCTCGTCCGGCGGGCGCTCGATGTGAAGGATGCCGGCGCCGGCGGTCATCCACTGGGTGGCGCCGTTGGTGATGAGGCCGCCCCCGCCGATGGAGTCCTGGTGCTGGAAGGTGCCGTCGATCATGTAGGTCACGGTCTCGAAGCCGCGGTGGGGGTGCCAGGGGGTGCCCTTGGGCTCGCCCGGCGCGTACTCCACCTCGCCCATCTGGTCCATGTGGACGAACGGGTCCAGGTCGGCCATGGGGATGCCGGCGAAGGCGCGGCGCACCGGGAACCCCTCGCCCTCCAGGCCGTGGGGCGCGGTGGTCACCCGGCGCACGGGGCGGAGCGCCGCCGCCGGGCCGGGCTCGGGGACGGTGGGCAGGGTGAGCGGGTTGTCGACGGTCACGGCAGGCATCGGGGCACCTCCTGGGCGATCTCCTGGGCCAACGCCGAGCCCGGCGGGCGGATTCCCCCTCCCCGGCGGAGGCCGGGCGGCCTGCCCGCCGGGCTCACCCGCCGGCTGTGGCGAAGAAGTGCTCCGGCTCGACCCCGATGAAGAGCCCCTCGCCCTGGGCGAGCAGGCGGCCGGCGCCCCGCAGCTCGCCGGTGACGGTGATCTTGCGGCCGTCCTGGCCGGCCAGGCGCGCCCGCGCCTCCAGCGGCACGCCCAGCGGGGTGGGCGCCCGGTAGGTGACGGTGAGCCGGCCGGTGAAGGCCGGGGTGGAGGAGATGGACATCACCAGGCCCATGGTCTCGTCCATGAGGGCCGCCACCACGCCGCCGTGGGCCCGGCCGGGCGCGCCCTCGAAGGCCGCCCCGAGCGTCACCTGGCAGACCGCCTCGTGGCCCTCGCGCCAGAGCCGGGCGTCCATGCCCATGGGGTTGGCGCGACCGGAGACCACGCAGTCCGGGAAGGCGTTGGGCGGCACCGAGCGTGCCCCCTCGCCGAGCTGCCGCGTGAAGATGGCCGACCCGTGCTCCGAGAACGCGTGGGGCCGTTCCGCACCGGCCTCCACCAGCGGCACCGCGGCGTCCACCATGCGGGTGACCTGCGCCATGACGTCGTCGTCCGGCTGGTGGGCGACGAGCGCGTTGCCCAGCCGTCGCAGCGCGGCGGCCAGCTCGAGGCGCGCCCCGGAGGTGTGCGGTGCGGTGCTCAGGCGGCGTCCACGCGGGCGACCTCGTCCGGGGTGAGGACGACGTCGCCGGCGGCGGCGGACGCCGTGGCCGTCTCCGGCCGGCTCGACCCGGGGATAGGGACGACGCGCCGGCCCTTGGCGATCATCCACGCCAGCGTGAGCTGTTGGGGGGTGACGCCCTTCTCGCGGGCCAGCTCGGCCACGGCCGGGTGGTCCCGCTCGATCTGGTCGGCGTTGCCGATCCCGCCCAGCGGGCTCCACGGGATGAAGGCGATCCCGAGCTCCTCGCAGTGGCGCAGCTCGTCCTCGGAGGAGCGGAACCGGAGCGAGAATTCGTTCTGGACGCTGGCCAGCCGGCCGCCGAGGACGCGCTGGGCCTCGTCGATCTGGGCCACGGTGGCGTTGGAGATCCCGGCGAGGCGGATCTTCCCCTCGTCCAGCAGGTCGGCCACGGCGCCCACCGAGTCGGCGTAGGGGACGGACGGGTCCGGGCGGTGGAACTGGTAGAGGCCGATCGCCTCCACGCCGAGGGCCTTCAGCGAGGCCTCGCAGGCCTGCTTGACGTACTCCGGCCGGCCGTTGACCTGCCAGCTCCCGTCGCCCGGGCGGAGGTGGCCGCCCTTGGTGGCCACGAGAACCTCGCTGGCGTCGCCGCCGTAGGTGGCGAGGGCGCGCGCCACCAGCCGCTCGCCGTGGCCGTGCTCGCCGGTGTTGAGGCAGTAGGCGTCGGCCGTGTCGATGACGGTCACCCCGGCGTCGAGCGACGCGTGGACGGTGGCCATGGCCTGGGCCTCGTCCGGTCGCCCCTCGATGGAGAGCGGCATCTCCCCGAGGCCGACGGCGCTGACCTGGACATCGCCGATCTGTCGCTGCTGCATGGTGCCTCCCTGTCTCCGTCGTTCCTGTGGGTCGTTGCCTGTGGGTCGTTCCTGCGGCTGTCGCCGGGCGGGCCCGGCGGGCCCCCGCCGTGCCGTGCCGGGCGGGCCCCCGCATGGTGTGGCGTGTCGGGACGCCCGCCACCTGCGGGCACGCCGGCAACGGCCGGCTCCCACGGGGAGCGGGGTGCCTCGCGGCGCCCACTGCCCCTCGTCCTGTCCTACCCCGGGAGGCCGGCACGCCACCGTAGCCGCCGGGCGGGCGCGCCGCCGGGGGCCGTGTGGTAGGCAGGGCGGCGTCCGGACCTCGGGGAGGAGCGCGGCGGCCAGGTGGAGCTGGAGGGACTGCGGCTGGACGAGCTGGGCGGCACGCCGTTCGGCACCGTGCTGGCCGACCCGCCCTGGCGCTTCCGCAACCGCACCGGCAAGGTGGCACCCGAGCACCGGCGGCTCAGCCGGTACGACACGATGTCGTGCGCGGAGATCGCCGCCATGCCGGTGGCCGCGGTGGCGGCCGGGCGGAGCCACTGTTACCTGTGGGTGCCCAACGCCCTCTTGGCCGAGGGGCTGGCCGTGCTGGAGGGGTGGGGCTTCACCTACAAGGCCATGCTGGTGTGGGCCAAGCGCCGCAAGGACGGGGGGCCCGACGGGCGGGGCGTGGGCTTCTACTTCCGCAACGTGACCGAGCCGGTCCTCTTCGGCGTGCGGGGCGCGCTCCGCACGGGCCCGGCGGGCCGGCGCCAGGTGAACCTGATCGAGACGCAGAAGCGGGAGCACAGCCGCAAGCCGGACGAGCTCTACGGGGTGGTGGAGTCCTGCTCGCCGGGGCCGTACCTGGAGCTGTTCGCCCGCTACCCGCGACCGGGGTGGACGGCGTGGGGGCACGAGGCGGACGAGCGCGTGGTGCCGCGCGGGCGCCGGTACGGCACCTACGGGGCGGTGGAGCTGCCCGAGCTGCCGGCCAGCGCGCGCCGGTCGCAGTAGCGCGCGCCCGGCGCTGGTGGCTCAATTGCTGATACGACCTACGCCGCCGAGGGAGTACGCGCTCTCGGCGTGCTGGGTCAGGTCCAGGCCGGTGAACTCGTCCTCCGGGGTCACGCGCAGGCCGATCGTCAGGTCCACCGCCTTCGCCACCACCCAGGTGGCGCCGAAGCAGAACACCACCGCCACCAGCGCGGCCATGCACTCCAGGCCCAGCAGGTGGAAGCCGCCACCGGCGAAGAGGCCGTTCGCCCCGGCGGGGTCGATGGCCCTGGTGGCGAAGAGGCCCAGGAGCACCATCCCCACCAGGCCACCCACGCCGTGGACGCCGAGGACGTCCAGCGAGTCGTCGTAGCGGAGGCGGAACTTGACCCGCACGGCGAGGGCGCAGGCCACGCCGGCCACGAGGCCGATGACGATGGCGCCGGCCGGGGAGACGTACCCGGCGCAGGGCGTGATGGCCACCATGCCGGCGACCGCGCCGGACGCCGCGCCGAGCGTGGTGGGGAAGGACTCGCGCACGCGCTCGAAGAGGATCCAGCTCAGGAGCCCCGCTGCCGCCGCGAGCTGGGTGTTCACGAAGGCGGCCACGGCCACGCCGTTCATGCCGAGCGCCGACCCGGCATTGAAGCCGAACCAGCCGAACCACAGGATGCCTACGCCGAGCAGGGAGAGGGGCACCGAGTGGGGGGCCATCCCCTCGCTCGGCCAGCCGCGGCGGCGCCCCAGCACGAGCACGACGGCGAGGGTGGAGAACCCCGAGTTGATCTCGACCACCGTGCCCCCGGCGAAGTCCAGGACACCGCGGCTGGCCAGCCAGCCCTGCGGGCTGAAGACCCAGTGCGCGAGTGGCACGTAGACCACGAGCAGCCACAGGCAGATGAAGACGAGGAACGAGGCGAACTTGATCCGGTCCGTGGTGCCGCCGCTGATGAGAGCGGCCGTGATGACGGCGAACATCATCTGGAAGGCGGCCACCGAGAGCGGGGAGGCGCCCAGGTGCGCGAACCCCGGGAGGCCGTGCTGGAGCTGGTGGAGCCAGGCGAAGGAGAGGTTGCCGATGAGCCCGCCCCCGCTGTCCGGCCCGAAGGCCAGGCTGAAGCCGAGCGCCGCCCAGAGCAGGCTGACCACGGCGATGGCGGCGTAGTTGTTCATCATCACCGCGAGCACGTTCTTCGCCCGGACCATCCCGCCGTAGAAGAGCGCGAGGCCGGGGGTCATGAAGAGCACCAGGGCGGCGGAGACCAGGACCCAGACAGTGTCTACGGCATGCACGCCCGCCGCCCCTACGACGTCCGGTGCCGGGCGTGGCGCGTGGAGGGGGCGTCAGACGGCATCGGGGCCGCGCTCGCCGGTCCGCACGCGCACCAGCGCGTCGAGGGGCTGGACCCAGACCTTGCCGTCGCCGATGGCGCCGGTCCGGGCGGCGTCCACGATGCACTGCACCACCGGATCCACCTGCTCGTCCGGGACGGCGACCTCGATCCGGAGCTTCGGCACGAAGTCCACCATGTACTCCGCCCCCCGGTAGACCTCACTGTGGCCCCGTTGGCGCCCGAAACCCTGGGCCTCGGTGACCGTCATGCCCCGGACGCCCTGCGCCTCGAGGGCCTGCTTCACCTCGTCCAGCCTGAACGGCTTGACGACGGCGACCACAAGTTTCATACCGCTTCGATCCCCCAGATCGCGTGACTGCCACGGCCCGGCGGAGCGTAGCGGCGGGCGCCGGCGGAGCGGTGGACTGCCCCGGCGGGTGTGCGCGGGAACGCCTGAGCCGGCCCGCTCGGCCGGCCGGCGTGGTTGACTGGCGCCATGGGGGGCTGCCGCCGAGATGCCGGGGTGAGCGCGCCGCGCCACCCACCCATCGCCCGCCCGCTCGGCAGCGTGACCACGGAGCGGTTGCACCTGCGGCCGGTCGCCGCCGGCGACGCCCCGGCCCTCCGGCCGGTCTTCGCCAAGCCAGAGGTGTGGCAGTACCCGTTCGGTCGCGGCTTCCGGCCCGAGGAAACCGCGGCGTTCGTGGAGCACGAGGCGGCGGCGTGGGCGGCGGACGGGTTTGGCGTGTGGGTGGTGGTGGTGCGCGAGACGGGCGAGGTGATCGGCTACGCCGGGCTGTCCGTGCCCACGTTCCTGCCCGAGGTGCTGCCGGCGGTGGAGGTGGGCTGGCGGCTGGATCCCGGCCACTGGGGGCACGGCTACGCCACCGAGGCCGCCCGGGCCGCGCTGGACGAGGCGTTCTCCACGCTGGGCCTGGCCTCGGTGTGCTGCATCCCGCAGGCGGAGAACCTGGCGTCCGTCCGGGTGGCCGAGCGGCTGGGCCTGCGCCTGGTCCGGCCGGTGGCCATCCCGGGGAGCGACCGGCGGGGCGGGTTGGCGGCGCTGCTCTACGAGACGACGGCGGAGGAGTGGCGGTCGGTCCGGAGGGCCGGGTAGCTGGGCCCTGGGGCTCGACCGGGCCCCGGTCGCCGCGATCGGCGTGGCCCCGATCGCGATGGGTGCGCCGACGTTTGGACCTCTCCGACTATGCCGGCACCACTGCCCGGGGTCGCGTTCGCCGTCACGTCGACGTTCGCGAATGAGGGTTCGGCCCGGCATTCGATCGCTCCCGAACTGCCAGCTCCACGTGGAACCCGAGCGCGTAGAGCAACAGGATCAACTGCCTGACCGACTTGGAGGAGTTGGTGGGATCAAGCAGCCGGTAGAGCTGGGCGGGCGAGGTCCCGAGCAGGCGAGCGATCTCCCTCGTGGAGAGACCGGATTCCTCGAAGCGGCGCCGTGCCTCTACCGTCAGCTCGTAGAGCGCAAGGTCGGCCATGTAGGAGGGGTCCTCGTTGTACTCGAGCACGGAGTCCACGTGGACGCTGCCCTCCGCGCCTGATTCGAGGATGTAGGTGAACCCCTCACGCCCGAGCTCCGGGTCGACGAAGACCTCGGCGATCCGGTCCCGAGGCGACGGCGTCGGGTCGACCTTCGCGTACGGCATCACGTAGGAAGCTCGACGGGTAGCCATCTCGAAGACCCGCCTGCGATTGTTGGCCGTCACCCCGGTGATCTTCATAGCTCCAAGTCTCACTTCACGACGAGCCGGTCATCGCGGTACACATGGACGTGACGCGGCGAATGGTCGCCGATCCAGGCGACGAACAGACAGCCGCCTCGGCGGATCCCCGGCACCGATAGACGTTACCTCATACGGTAACAGCTCGTGCCGGCTCCCGTCTCATACCACCGCCCAGCCGTCGCAAGGGATGACAGCTATCGCCGGGTCGGTCGGACCCTTCGCCGGCGGAGCGAGGCCATGCTCAGTGTCGCGATTGGTGGACCGCGCGCAGGCCGAAGCGCGCCGGGGCAGAGAAGAGGTTCAAATTGTCACTCGCACCTGGAACTGCCACGCCGTCCCACCGGGCCTGGAGCTGGTGGCCGTCGTCGGTGGCGAAGAGGTTGTCGGACACGTGATGGCGGCGGCCGGACTGCTTGACGAACCATCAGGTGAGCACCAGGTCGTGCTCGGGGTCGCACCGCTGTCGGTCCGTCCTGGGGTCCAGCGCCGTGGGATCGGTACGGCGCTGATGACCGAGCTGGTGAGTCGAGCATCGGCTGGCGGCTGGCCGCTGGCGGTGGTGCTCGGGGATCCGCGGTACTACCGGCGGTTCGGCTTCGAGCCGGCGCCGACCCTCGGCATCTCGTACCGGCCGGTGGGACCCGTGGACCCGTACTTCATGGTGCGCAAGCTGCAACCCGACGCCGTTTCGGTCGGGGGCGAGTTCTCGTACTGCTGGGAGCTCTACCCGCGCGGTCGGGACCGCTACGAAGGCGAGGTGCTGCCCCCGTATCTCTCGGCGCGGGTACGTCTCATGTGCGACTACGGAGCGGAGGTTCCCCTGTTCCCCCAGTCGGAGTTCATCGAGTCACTCGTGCCCGCCGTGATCTTGGTGCGACTGAAAGCTTGGCAGGAGGACTTTGACCGGAACTTTCACTGGGAGCGCGGGTGGAAGTCCACCGAGGCGAGGGACCGGTGGGCACGGACCGCTCGTGAAATCGAGTCCGAGCTGAAGAACGCGTTCGCCGGCAAGGCGGAGCTGGTGACGGACCTGTGGCCGCTGCGGCGCGAGGGCACCGGCGAGATGGGTGAGCCGGAGGCAGCGCCCTGACCGGCGTGCCACCGCGCTGGCCGCCGAGGGCGCAGACGTGAAGACGGCACAGACCCGGCTCGGCCACACCGATCCCCGGCTGACACTGTCCATCTACGCCCAGGCTACGACGGAGGTCGACCGGGAGGCGGCGGACCGGTTGGAGCGGAGGTACTTCGCCGGTGAACATTGAGCTGGGGTCTTCTGGGTCCCCGAACGGTGTCGGAGAGGAATTCGGTCGCTCCCGGCTGCGGTGGATTCGCCACCTTGCTCCAGCTCAGAGGCACCTTCCAGGGTGGCTTTCAGTGTCCGTGCTTGGCCGCCGGGACTGGTTCGGGACCGGCCCTTCGCGCCAAGATCGCGCCAAGGATCTGCCCGTGCTCGCTGGTCAGCTCGCCTTCACGTAGTCCCGGAGCGCCTGACGGATCGCTTCGGAGACACTGACCCCGTCCTTGGCAGCCCGCAAGAGGAGGTCCCGCTTCAGCTCGGGGTCGAGCCGGACCGACTCGACCGACGACGGCGCCGACCCCATGGCCGGCCGGCCGCCCCGCCGACGCAGCAGTTCGTCGACGTCGTAGCTCCGCTCCGCCTCGTCGGCCATGGCTTGGACCATCTCGTCGGTGATCGGGGTCCCGTTCGCTCTCGTCCCGTGCGTCTTTGATGCCATCACGAGCCTCCGGGAAGCAGCCGCCGGTACTGGGCGGTCATGGGCATGGCGTGGATCACGGCCGGCCCCTGGGGCCGGTCGAGGACGACAGGTTCCAGGAGGTTCCCGCTACGGTCGGGGCCGAGCACCAGGTAGCGGATCGGGTCCTCTGCGACCTCTTCGATGACCACGGCGTTGTCGAGCACATGCTGTACGTCCTCCCCGGCGACGCCATGTCGGTGCGCCGACGGAAGAACCTCCACCAAACAATCGTACTACGAAACGGTGCTGCCGATCGCCGTCGTGCGGTCCCTCGGCTTGCACGAGAGAGACGGGGGGAACCGGACCTCCGTGAGGCCACTACGCCATCGGCCCTCCGGTGTGAGACGTTCGCCGGAGCGGAGCTCCCCGGATCGGGCCGTCGATGGACTCGATCCTGCGCCCCCGATGCTCATGGCATGAGGCTATCCCTCGATCCGTCTCCGGCGATGGGGACAGTGGCCGTGTCATGGTCAGAACCGTGCGCGAGCGGTTCGCGCACGCAGCGCGCACGCCGGAACCAGCGGAAGGGGTACAAGCGGGGCGGCAGGGCCCTGACAGAGACTTCTCGGTGGGGCTACGTGGATTTGAACCACGGACCTCAGCATTATCAGTGCTGCGCTCTAACCAACTGAGCTATAGCCCCTGGGAGGGGTCGAGGCTACACCACGCCGCCGGCGACCACCGCCGCCGGAGCCCCAGGGCAGCGCCTGCGCAGGCGGCCGGTCAGCGGGCCAGGAGGTGCTCGTCCTCCTCCGCCCAGTAGCGGATGCTGAACGACTGGCTCGCCGTGGCCAGCAGCGTCCCCGTCTGCGACCAGAGGAACGCGCTTCCCTGGGCGTAGCCGTCGACCGCGGCGTCCATCCGCATGTCGCACAGCACCCACTCGGTGGGCTCGAGCTGCACCATGCGGAGCGTGTTGTCCAGGCTCCGCCCCATGGTGCGCCGGCCGAGCGGCTGCGAGGCGCCACCGGGCACGTAGTCGCCGAAGATGGCGAGGGTGGCGGCCGACGGCGCCAGGTGCCCGGGGACGCGCGCCCACAGCGCGGACCGCGGGTCGCCACCGGCGCCGGCCACGTCCTCGAAGGTCCGGCCCCTCGCCACCCGGACCTCGACCCGGTCGAGGATGCTGTTGGCCAGGATCGGCGGGAGCCGGCGCCGCGGGCACTCCTCCGGGGGCGGGACCTCGGGCGGCCGCACCCACACCTCACGGGTCTCCATCTGCGGCGTGCCGAGCGCGGCGTTCACGGTGAGGATCTCCTTCCCGCCGGTGCGGGCCACGGCCCGTCCCTGGGTGACGTGCCCGCCCTCCACGGACAGGACCACGTCGTAGTCCACCGTGCTCCCGGTGGGCGCGTACGAGAGGTACTGGGCCGTGGCCCAGATGGTGGGCCTCCTGCTCGCCGCCTCGAGGGCCACCAGCGCCGCGCCGAGGCCGCACCCGCCGAAGAGGAAGCTCCCGGGGGTGGCGATCTCCGGCGTCACCACCAGGCGCCACAGCAGGCCGTGCTCGTCGCCGTAGGCGGGCTCCAGCCCCAGGAACTCCCGGGCGTCCATCGGCGGCAGGCTACCCGGGCCCTGCGCCGGTGCGTTCCCCGCGGCCGGCCGGCCGCCGGTCACACCTTGCCGGCCACCAGCGCGGCGAGCGCCTGGGCGCCCGGGCCGTTGATGGGCAGGTGGGTCTGTGTGGCGTAGAGCCATGTGGTGTGCTGCGAGGCGAGCGAGTACCAGTCGGCCAGCACGGCGTTGGGGTACCGGGCCACGCCTGTGGCGAGCACGGCGTTGTTCGGGTCCTGCCACGGCCGGTCGACGTAGACGTTCACGAAGACCACCCGTGACGCGCCCGAGAGCACCGACATCATGGCGTTGACGTCTGTGGTGGTGATCGGCCCGTTGGTGCCGAGCGCGACCACCACCACCGCGCCGAGCTGGCCGGCGGCGCGTGCCTGCTGGAGGAGTGCCTGCCCTGTGGACCACTGCCTGCTCACCGCGGCCTGCACGTTGATCCCGGGCACGTCCTGCTGGAGTGCTGTCTGGTAGTCGAGCATCACCGAGTCCCCGACCGCGGTGACGCTCCCGGCGAGGAAGCCCGGCGCCGGGGCGGGGAGCGGCGGGGAGGTGACCGGCCCGTGGGTGGGGGCCGTGGTGGTGGTGGCTGCCGGTATGGCCGCGGTGGTGCTGCTCGCCGAGGTGCCGGACCCGGGCGACGAGGTCGTGGTGGTGGAGCCGCCGGCCCGCGTCGCGTCGTCCGCCGGCGCCGAGGTGGTGGTCCGGCCGTGACCGTTGCCGCCGTGGCCGTGGTCCCCCGTGGCCGAGGTGGGCCCGCCACAGCCGCTGGCCGCCAGCGCCAGCCCCGCCGCCGCGAGCGCGGCCAGCCAGGCGGCACGCTGGCGCCGCGGGAACCGGCTCCGGGCGGGAGGCGCCATCACCACGATTCTCCCACGGCAGGGCGGGCGCCCCCCCC
>JBOGGH010000023.1:0-13829 GCA_050743905.1 Acidimicrobiales bacterium | reverse complement strand
CCGCTGTGGCCCCCGCCGCTGTGGCCGCTGCCACTGTCCCGGCCCCGCCCGAGCCCGAGCTGCCGGCCGATGTGGCACCGACGGCGCCGGTGCCGGCTGTTGTGGCGGTGCCCGTGCCGGCACCGGTGGAGCCCGACGCCGCGCTCGAGCTCTGTGTGCCCGCCGCCCCTGTTGTGGACTGGACCACCGCGCCCGAGGTGTACCCCGGGCCTCTCGGGTTGGAGCCCGTGGGGCCCTGGTAGCCGTTGCCGTTCCCGGTCGACGTCACCGCCAGCACGGCGACGGTGGTGGCGGCCGCCAGCAGCACGGCGCCAGCACCGGCGGCCACCCGGACCAGCCAGCGCTGGCGGGAGGCCCTCCCAACCGCGTCAGGGCCGCTCGGGAGCATGCCGGAGGCCCCACCGGGCGGCGCCCCGCCCGCCGCGCTTCCGGTGCCCTCCATCGTCACGCCACCTGCCCCCTCGGTTCCTCTGCGCGCCGGCGTCCCTCTGCCCGAGCGCCGATCTGCCCGCCTACGGTAGCTACTGGGGCCCCGCCGGGCCGGGCAGCCGCTCGCTACCGCCCGGCTCCCCTGCTCCGGTCGCGACCGGGCCGCGCCACCCGGCGCCGATGCCCTCCCGGAAAGGTGCCCTGACCAGGACGGATGGTACCGATCGCCCTGTGATAGCCTGGGTCTTCACCCACGGGGGCGTAGCTCAGCTGGTAGAGCGCCTGACTGGCAGTCAGGAGGTTCGTGGGTTCGAGTCCCATCGCCTCCACCCGAAAGTGCAGGTCACAGGCTCGCAGTGGGCGGTGACAAGCGGGTGACGGAGTGCCTTGTCACCCATTTGTCACCGCATGCTGCGGGACTGTCGTGAACAGTGATGAAGGGGGCGCAATGGAGCAACGGGAAGGGGTGGGGAGCGGAGAGGCCGTGCTCGTCCTGAGCGAGGAGCTCAACTTCGCCCTCGGCGACGGTGACCGCCTCTTCCTCGGTGAGCAAGGCACCGCTGAAGTGGCTGCGGTGGGCGCCGATCGGCGCACGCTCAAGCTCCGAAGCCTCGAGGACGGCCCTGGTGCGCTGTCTGGGGTCACGTGGGAAAGCCCCTATGCCGCGATGCGCGAAATGATCACTGACGACTCCGGCGCTCTGGTGACGGTGAGATGGCACGCCGCCGAGTGGGGCCAGGTCGGTGGACGACACCCCGAGGCGATCTGCGGATTCGGAGGGAAAGAGGACGCGCTCACGCCGATCCCCACTGACCACTGGCGGCGTGTCGACCTCGGAAGGGCGTCGGTCGACGACACACGGGAGGGGCAGCGCGAACGATGCGCGGCCTGCCTAGTGCGAGATCCGATCCCGCCGCCCTGGGGTGCGCCCCGCCCGGGCTCGCCCTAGCCCAGCAGGCTCGCTGACAGCGCCGCCCCGGCCTCCTCGGCGATCCCGGGGAGGACGTGGGCGTAGACGGCGAGGGTGACCGCCGGCGATGCGTGGCCCAGCATCTCGGAGACCACCTTCACCGGCACCGCCGATGCCAACATGAGGGTCGCCGCCGTGTGCCGGCAGTCGTGCAGGCGGATCCGCGGGAGCCCGTGGGCCTGCGTGTCGCGGGCGAACCACTCCGACAGCGAGTCCGGGTAGTAGGGCACGCCGAGCTCGTCGGAGAAGAGCCAGCCATCGCCTGTGTACGCCTCACCGGCGGCGAGCTGCTCGGCTGCCTGGCGGCCCCGGTGCGCCCGTAGAACGGCGACGAGCGACGCATCCAGGGGAACGACGCGCCGACCAGCCCGGGTCTTGGGCGACGAGCTGGCTGGGCGCCCCTCTACGAGGATGCGCGTCCGGGTGATCCGGGCCGATCCCCCCTCGAGGTCGATGTCGGACCACCGGAGTCCACACACCTCGCCGCGCCGCAGGCCGCGGGCGAGGAGGAGCGCCCACGCCCACCCGAGCCGGTCGTCCCGCGTAGCGGCCAGGAACGTGCGGGCGTCATCGGCGCTCCACGCTCGCATCTCGGGCGTCTCGGCCCGCGGCCGGCGGACACCGGCGATCGGGTCCCGGCCGAGCAGCCCGTTCGCGAGCGCCCACGCGGTCGATGCCTTGAGCACGCCGACGGCGAGCTGCGTGGACCGGGCCGAGAGCCCGGACCGGCCGGCCGCCGTCTCGGTGGAGCGCAGGGCGTCGGCCATGTCGGTCACCTGGCGTGGCGTCAGCGCGGCCGCTCGGACGCCCCCGGTCACCGGCACGATCCACGCGGTCACGGTGGCGTACTGGGCAAGCGTGGACGGCCGTAGCCCCCGCGACCGCTGCGCCGGCAGCCAGTGGTCCTCAAGCAGGCCCCGTACGGTCAGGGTCCGGGCATCAGGCCGCCAGGTCCCGTCGCTGACCGAGCCCACGATCGAGTTCAGGAACTCGCGGGCGGAGTCGCCCTTCGGCGGGCGGGCCGGCTCCTTGCGGGCGAAGCCGCCCTTCGTGTGCTGGCGGCGCTTGCCGGTGGCCGGCTCGACGGTGGACCAGTACGCCGTGTAGGTGGTGCCGCGCTGGCGGATGAAGCCCCTCATGTGTCCTCCTCGGTGGGGGGTGGGATGTAACCGCGTTCCTCGGCCAGGCCGAGCCACCGGTACGCACTGCGGGCCGACGTGTGCATCTCGCGCCGGATCGCCGCGACCGCGTCCGGCTTCGCGCTGGCGCGCCGGGCAATCTCGGCCACCTGGCGCAGCGTGGTGTCGGTCATGATCCGTCGCCGGCGGCTCTCCACTGCGGCGTCGGCGGCAGCGCGGCCGTCGTAGGCATGAGGTGCCGGCGTGGACGCGGCCACTGTGAGCGCGACCTGCCGGATCGCCGCCGTGACCAACTCCTCGACGGGGAGCGCGTGGATCTCGGTCGCCGTGAGCTCCGGTGCGTCGCGCTCGGTCATCTCGGTGAACGTCGGGCTGGAGGGCCACGGGCCGACCGTGAGGCGGATGAGGACCGGCCGGCCGTCGCGCACCCGGAGGCGCAGGGTCACGACCCGCTCGATCGCCTCGAAGATCTCGACGTCCGCCACGGCCGGGAAGGGCGCCCCCGTAGCGAGCGACGCGATCGGTCCCTCCACGATCCTCACCCGGAAATTCCGTGTCGCCATGGAGCCACGATGCCACACGTGCACCGAAATGGCAAGAATAATGCTCGACTCACGTCGTGCCCCGGGGTACCGTAGTGGCATGCCAGAGTGTGCCACTACCCTCGATGCGCTCCAGATCGGCGAGGTCTCCCTGGTGCGCGGGCTCCTGCGATCGGGCGAGGCCCGCCAGATCCGGCTCGCGGCTGGCGTCTCACCGGCCGAAGTGGCGAAGGCGGCCGGGGTCGATCCGGCCACCATCTGGCGGTGGGAGCACGGGCACCGGGCGCCCCGCACCGATGCCGCGCTGCGGCTAGCCCCGGTCTACCGGGCCGCCGCCGAGGCCGTAGCCGCCCTGGCCGGGGGAAGGGCCTGATGCCCGCCCCCGCCACCTACACGGTTGCCGAGGTGGCCGAGCTGGTCGGGATCTCCGACTGGGCGGTCCGGCAGGCGGCCGCCCGGGGCGACACACCCGTCGGGCGCGTGGCCATCCGCGTGGGGCGCCGCATCGTGTGGCCACGCGCGGCCGTGGACCGCCTGCTCGGGGTGGGGGACGGGACATGAGCGTCCGGGTGATGACGGACGTGTGGTCGTGGTCCCAGGCCACCGGCACCACGTTCCTGGTGCTGCTGGCCCTCGCGGACGTCGCCGACGACCAGGGCGAGTGCTGGCCCTCGATCGCTCATCTGGCGCGTAAGTGCCGGGTCTCCGAGCGCACGGTCCAGCGGTGCGTCCGGGACCTCGAGGATATCGGCGAGGTCGTGGTGGTGGTCGGCGGCGGCAGGGCCAGTACCCCCGGCGGCACGCGGTCCAACCGCTACCGGATCGTCATCCACATCCCCGCCGAGAGGGGGGGTGACAGATTGACGGGGGGTGTCACCCGTGACGGGGATGGGGTGTCACCCGTGTCAGGGGGTGGGGTGTCACCCGTGTCACCAGATCCATCACTACTACCCGTCATAGATCCGTCATCTAGGGCGCCAGCTCCGCTGACGCCTCCCTCGCGCCCCACCCCCGCCGCCCGGAGGACCCGCGCCCCCGAGCGCATCGACGTCACCGAGTCGATGCGGTCATGGGCGACCACGCAGCCCCATCTCGGCGGCGTGGACCTCGACCACGAGACGGCCCGGATGCTCGACCACCACCGGGCGCGGGGGTCGGCGATGGCCGACTGGACCGCCGCGTGGCGGACCTGGATGGGGCGGGTCGGCCAGTTCGGGCGCCCATCGACCGGGAGCCCGTCCCGCAGCCTCGTGTCCATCGACACCGCCGTCGGCGCCGCCCTCGCGGCCCTCCCCGCAGGAGGTACATGATGCGCCCCGACCACGTACGGCCCGTGCTCGCCCAGCTCGCCGGTAGGTGGCCCACGCCCGCCCTCACCGAGGAGGAGGCGCTGGCGTGGACCGCCGACCTCACCGGGCCCCTCCACATCACGCGGGATGAGGCCCTGGGGTACATGCGCCGGCACTCGCACTCCGGGGCGCCCCACCGGCCGCGCCCGGGCGAGATGGTCGCCGCCGTGCGGGCGGACCGCCGTGCCGCTGCCCGGATCACGGACACGTCCCGGATGCTCGCGGCCGGCCGGTCCGGCGCCGTCTCCCCCGAGCGCGCGTCGCAGTGGTGTCGAGCGCTCCGCCGGGTGGCGGCCGGCGACTGCGACCTCGACGCCGCGCAGCGAGCAGAGGGCCTCGTGCCCGCATGACCCCCACGTCCCAGGAGGAGACCATGACCACCCCCTACGACGACCGACGCCATGCGGCCGTGTCCGCCCACCGCGCCGCCACGACCGACGGCGACCGTTTGCGCGCCCGCCGCGACTACGCCGGCGCCACGTCCGCCCAGACCGTCGAGCGCGAGCGCATCCTGGAGCACGTGCACGATGCGGTGGGGCGCCTCCGCCGCGCCGCCGAGGATGAGCGCGACCGTGTCGTGGTGGCCGCGTTCGAGCGCGTGGTCGCTGTCGGGCCGTCCCGGCTCTCGCCGGCCGAGTACGCGTCGCTCATCGACCTCGACGCCCACTGGGCCGCCGAGGAGCGCGTAGCGGCCCTCCAGCGGCTCAGCTCCGCCGTGGCCGCCCTCGACGCCCGCCTCCGCCGGCCGGAGGTTCCCTCCTTCGACGATGCCCTGGCCGAGGACCCGTCGTGATCCCCATCCTTCGCAGGCGAGGCTCCGGACGCCTCGCCTCCGACCGCGCCGTCGTCGCCACGTCCGGCGCGGCTCCCGCTGCCGGCCCCGGGTCGCCTTTCCCCGGGGCCGGCGGCGGGGGGTTCTCCCGCCCCCACGAGAGGAGCGCCATGCCCGACCGTCCCCCCACCCGAGCCGACTACGCCGCCTTCGAGCGTCAGCGCTCGGACCGCCTACGGGATGCCCAGCAGCGCCGCGACACCGCGGTCCGGGCGCTCGACCTCGACACCGCGGTCGCGGCCGACACCGAGGTACAGGCCCTCGTGCGCCTGGCCGGCCCGATCGACACGCTCGCCCGCCGGCCCGTCCTCTCCCCGGCTCAGGCCGGCGTCTTCATGCGGATGGGCGGGAGGTAGCGCCGTGTCGAACTTCTCCGACGAGCTCCTGGCCCTCGCCGCCCACCGCGACCGTGTCCCGGCCGCGACGCCCGACCATCCCCAACCCCCGAAGGAGCGAAAAATGAAGGTCCAGAAGGCGGCCCGCGCCGCCGAGAAGTCGGCAGACCTCACGATGGCCAAGGCCGTCCAGACCAGCGCCGTCGAGCTCACCCCCTCCCACGCCGTCGCGCTCATGGAGCGCTTGGTCGACCGGGAGCGCCGGCGCGCGCAAAAGCTCCGCAAGTCCGCCGACAGCTCGGACCCCCGGTTCCCGGTCAACGACCAGGAGGCCCGCGACATCAACCGGGAGATCGCGGTGTTGAAGATGCAGATCTTCGAGCACCGCCGCGCCGCACGCCCGGGCTTCGGTCAGGTCGCACCCGGCATCACGCGCCTGCCGATCACCGGCCTCGCCACGTTGCCGGATGACCCCGATGTCGGCGGGATCTAGTCCGGGCCAGCGGGGAGCGGACTTCGACCCCGCCGTACGCCAGGCGTTCACCCAGGCGTTCGGCCCACAGCCGGTGACGAGCGGCTCACTCGTGGACACGTACACCCGGTGGCGCGCCATGCAGGACGCCGTCGGCACGGACGACACGCACGCCCTGGCGAAGTCAGCGCGGAAGCTCGCCAAACAGCTCCTCAAGGGCACGCCGCAGGATCAGGCGCTCACCCGGGCCTTCACCACCTACGCCAAGCACGGTGGCCGGCGCTCGTACGTCGAGTGGGCACGACGGCTGGGCGGGTGACGATGGCTGCGTCTGTGCTGCGTGCGTCTGCCGGTCGTGGTGGTGGGTTGTCGTGGCGGCAGCGCGCTCGCCGGCCGGCTGCACCTGGGGTTGCCGCCTCACATCGCCCGTGCGCACGCGTGGCTCGCACTGCTTCGGCATGCGGTGACATCGCGATGACACGAGGCTGTGACCAGGGACGATGCACCCTTCACCGGACCGGTGCTCAAGAGGTTGGGGGTGCCACCAGCGGTGGTCTTGATATGCCAGCGCGCTTCCTCCCACCCCCCCAAAAAACGCGCTTGACCCCCCAAATCGCGCCATACACGCAGGACGCCTCATGACCGGCCGCATCCTCCCGCCTGACCACCCGCTCGACGCAGTGTTCTCGATCGGGCGGCGGTCTGGCCGTGACATTCGCGAGCTGGCCGCCGAGGTTGTCGGCTTCCGCATCGGCGACCGCGTCCGCTGCGAGCGCACGGCTCCGGCCCGCGGCTCGTGGGACCGGTACGCAGGTCGCGCCGGCCGGGTCGTCGGCATCAACCCGGCGGACGGTGAGGTCGGCCTGTCCTTCGGCGAGAGCGAGGGCGTCGAGGCGTGGTTCGTCCCTGACGAGCTGAGGCGCGTCACAGCACCTACGAGGGGTCCAGGAGCCCCGCTGGCCGCATCCCCGGCGCCAGGTACCCGAGACCCCTCGTGACCGGCCGTAGACCCCGCACAGCGAGTGTCACCCCCATCCAGGCCCGCGGGGCGCCGTACGTGATGCCCGACGGGTCCAAGAACTACCGGCCGCCGTTCGAGGAGGGCAACACGCTCTCGGTCCGCCACGGCCTGCACAGCGAGCGCATCACGAGCGAGCGGTACGTCGCCACCCTGGCCGAGCTGCGTGAGGACATGCCGTGGCTGGAGACATGCGACGCGGTGGCCGTGGAGGGTCTCGCCCGGGCACTCGCCACCTTCCGGCCGCTCGACACGTGGATCACCGCCGTAATGACCGGGGAAGCGAAGGCGCACTCGCGGCCCGGCGCCCCCGACACGGGCGTGGAGGCGGTGCCCGAGCGCGTCTGGCGGGCCTGGCGCGGCGCCGCGAAGTTGGTCCAGGACGCGACCAGCGCGCTGGGCATGTCCCCGGTGGCCCGGGCCGGCCTGATGCGCGACACCGGATGGGCCCGGGCACTCGCCCGACAGGAGGGGTTCTCCCGCCTCACCGAGCAGGGCCGGGCCATGCGGAGCCGGCAGCGGTGACACCCGTCGCGCTGGCTCTCGACTTGATCCGGGCCGCTGCCGCCGAGGACGACGTGGCCACCGCGCGCCTGATGCACGATGTCACGCCTCTCGACGCGGTCGAGCTGGTGGGGACCCTCGCTGAGGTCGGCGCCGTCTTCGCGAAGCTGGCTGCCCTGCTCGACCGACAGGACGTGGGCACGTGGCTGGCCGGCCTCGGCGAGGGGGTGGCGTCGTGACCGACTGCCCGATCTGCGCCTACTCGGCGGAGCACGCCTCGTGGCCGGCCGAGCACCGTGGGACGCACTGCCCGGGCTATCACCGTTCCTGGACGTCGAAGCGCGAGGCGCACTGCACCGTCTGCCACGGGCACTTCTCGTCGGACTCGCTCGCTGAGCGCCACTGGTGCGACTCCCACGGTCGGGTCCCGGAGCACCATGCCGCCGGCTGCGACGGTCACCACGGCCGTCCGTGGGGACCGCGGCACCTTGATCCCGCCACGGTTCCGGGACTGGTGCTGGCGGACGGCACGTGGTGCGACCAGGAGTCCGTGAGAGGGTCGCAAACCCCCGGTTTTAGCCCAGCTACGGCCCCGGCTGGACCAGACCACCGAGAGGCGGCGTAGCGATGGCGGCAGGGGCCGGCCTACTGGCCGGCCCCGTCATCACTGCCCGCTAGCTGACCGAGCCCTCTCGGCCCCGCTCCTCGTGCTCAGGCCAGGGTGATCTTGAGCGCCAGGTTGTCCCCGGCGCACGCACTCTGGTCGATCGGTTCTGTGTGCCAGGTCACCCACCAGACGCTGGACGCGTCGCTGAGTGTCGCCCCCGCCGCCAGCACGTATGGGTAGGTCACTGTTGCCCCTGTCGCCTTCATCGTGCCCGGCACCACGCTGAACCATGTGGCCTTGCATGTTCCTTCGCCGACCACCGTGACCGTCGGCGCCTCGGTGACCGCCACCGGCGTCGCGGTCTTGTTCGTCATCGCGAAGATGACCGGCTCTGTCTGGCCCGGCGCGAGCGTTGGCACTGGGGTAGCGGCCACACTGAGCGCCGTTGTCCCAGGCACCGACAACTGGAGCCCCTCGGTACGTGTCGCGGTCGCGTGGTTGAGCATGTACCCCACGGCCACGCCACCGACCACCATCGTTGCCGTCCCTACCAGCGTCGTCACCCACCACGCGGCGCGCCGGCGGCGCGGCCGCATCTCGTTTCGTCTCATCCTCGTGTCCTCCCCTTCGTCGTGGTGCCCGCCGTGGGCACCGGTTTCCCCCGGGCCGGTCACGTCCGGCACCGGGGCTTGCCCGTCGCACGGGTCGTGCGCCGATCGTCCGCCGCGGTCGAGCAGCGGCCTCCCGTTCAGCGGTGCGGGACCAGTCGAGACTGGCGGTGCGCGGCCTCGGAGTGCCGGGCTTGGAGGTAGCACCACCCGCACGCCGGGTCGTAGCCGCCCTGGTGCGAGCCGTGCTGGTAGGTCCGGTGCTCGGGGCTCGTGTCGTCCCTGGTGGCGATGTGGCACCCGTCCGAGCGGACGTAGGCCGAGCGGTCCGCTCCTGTCGTGCCGCCGCGGCCCCGGTGGCCCTGCGCCCGGCCGGCGGTCGTCACCAGTCCGCTCCTGCCGTGCTCTCCACGTTGCCGGCCGGGACGCACCGCACCGCCTCACGGCGCCCCCTGAACGTGACCACGGGCACCTGGTGCCACGTCTCGCACCAGGTGTTCGCCGCCTGCCTCGCCGCTGTCCGGGCCCGGGCGACCTCCTGGCGGCCGGGGTGGTGCACCACGGGGGCGGGCTGGCTACCGAGGGCCACCAGCGCCGCCAGGGCCACGCCCGCCAGGGCGACCGTCACCGGTTCGCTCCGTGGCGTGCGGGGGTCCGCTCGGCCAGTTCGGCGCCCGTGGTGAGGTGTCGGGCCAGGTCCCGAGCCTGGTCCGGCGTCAGCGGCACCACCTCCGCCGCCCACAGCACCACGTGCGGGGAGCTGCCAGCGTCCCACGCGGCGTTCACGCACGCGTCGCCCGATGCCACGCTGCCCACGGGGCAGAAGTGGTCCGGCGTCTCTGCCGTGTGGTCCGCGACGCACCACCCCGGGCAGGTCCCGACGCCATCCGTCATCGGGTGCCGCCCGTCGCCCGGGCGAGCGTGCCTTCCAGGTCGTCCGCGTCCGTGCGCAACGCATCGACCAGCTCGCCGGCCCGCTCGATGAGCTCCGTGTACTGCCCGTTCTCGTCCTCGTCGCGGATACGAAGCCTCCGCGCCGGCACCTCCTGCTCGTCGGGGCCGTACCGGTGTATGCCGTCCCGGCCGATCGACACCGCGACGTGGCGCTCGCCGTGCAACTGCACCGATGCCTGCTCGTCGTCCGCCGTGACATCGAAAGCGCTGCGCCCGAGCCCGGTTCGCAGGTCGAGCCCGAAGCTCTCGCAGCACTCACCCGCGACCCCCGGTGTCTCATGGACCTCGGCGCAGCCGAGCACGACACGCTCCACGCCGCGTGGGTCGCAGACGGTCACCGCCCGGACCCTCACCGTCCCCGTGCCGTCTACCAACGTCGCCCGCCAGCGCTCCACGTCCGTCATGGCCGCCCGCAGGCTGGTCACCTCGGCCCGGAGCCGCGCCAGCTCCTCCGTCTCACTCATCGCGTCCCTCCCGTCCAGTCCGGCGCCTGCCCGGAAACTAAGTGTGGCTTAGCTAAGTGTGTGGCATCATCTGTGCGATGTCAACCGGGATCTACCTTGACGACGTGCCGCCAGGCCGCTACGGCGTCCAGCCGCTCCGGGCCATGCTGCAAGCTGCGGGTGTCACCCTTGAGGATGCCGCCCCGGCGGTGGGCGTGACCCCCGAGTTCCTGTCGATGGTCACGAACGGTCGTAGCCGCCCGAGCCTCCCTGTCGCGGCGCGGCTCGCCCGGCTCGTAGGGAGCCCGATCGAGGAGTGCTTCTCGGCGTCGATGCTCGGCCTACCCCGGCGCCGGCGGTGAACCGACCGGCGGGCGGCGCACCCCACCGCCTGCACAATGTCCCCTGGTGGCCCGGCCCGCCGGTCGCCCCAGTCAGCCGAGGGTGGCTGTAGGGGCCCAGCTCCCGCAAGGGGGTAGGGGCGGTCGTGAGGGGGGCCGGCCCCGGTGGGGCGCGACGAGCTGACCAGCGCAAACAGGCGTTCGCCATGGGCACGAAGCCCCTGGGAACCCGGTACCATGTCGCCCATGGGACTCCACCTTCCCGTTCGGGCGCCCAGGTCCTCTGGCCCCAAGGCGACGCCACGGGCGCGCCCCGTCATCGAGGGCGCTGCCCGCGCCTTCGATCCATGCCGCCGGGAGCCCGTGGCCTCTCTCGTCGGCCTTGAGCGCGACGGGAACGAGCTGGCGAAGGATCTGCTCCAGGCGGTGAGCCACGTTGTGCACGCCGGTGTCCCCCTTACGTCTCGGGAGGAATGAAATGGCGGCGAAGGGGCGTCAAGCTGTGATCGAACAGCTCAGCGAGTCAGCCGCGCACGCCCTCAGCGCGTATCCGGACGGAGCACTCATCCTGTTCGGCTCGATGGCTCGGGGCGACGCCTGCACCGAGAGCGACCTCGACGTGTTGGCCGTCAGGCCGCTGGGACTCGGTTGCGACGACGATGACTGGGACGACCTGCTCGTCGACTGGCGCATCCAAGCCCATGAGGAGACCGGTCGCACCGTTGACCTCATCGACGCCGAGGCAGACGAGATTCCGTTGCTGCTGGGCCGCGCCGGTCCGTGCGTCTGGCATGACATTGCGCGTGAGGGCGTCGTCCTCGCCGGCCGACCGCTGGGCGCCCTCGTCTCGGCACGTTGACGCCGCGCGGGTCGGGGCCACGCAAGGCGAACCGCGCCGAAGCAACGAAGTACCTTGGGAAAGCTGTCGAGTTTCTCGAGGTGGCCAGAGAGGCCCGTAAGGAGGACCGCCGGACCGCCGCAACGACCCTCGCCGTCCACGCGGGGATCTCCGCGTGCGATGCGATAGCGGTCGTCGAGCTCGGCTCGAAGTGGAGCGGCCTACATGATGGCGCCGTCAAGCATGTCAAGGCCGCACCGCTGGTGGGCAAGGAGGCGGCAAGGCACCTCAGTCGCCTCCATAACGTGAAGTCGAGGGCGGAGTACGACCCAGTCGCGCCCTCCTCCGCCGCCGCTACGTCGGCGCTCAAATCTGCGGAGCGGTTGGTCGAACTCGCCGGGGCGGCGGTGCACCGGAAGTAGCGTCGTCGAAGTCGCGCAAACCGATCGCACGGTACGACCAGTTCTCAGACGGCCGGCCACCCTTGGTCAGCGCCGTCGGCCGCAAGCATCTCCATCGCCCTCCACCCTCGGAGCTGGACAGGATGTGCCCTCACGCCGCCCGGGCCCGCCTGATCGCGATCCGCTCCCGGGCCGTCGTGCCGCCCCACACGCCCACGATCTCGGGGTCCGCCAGCGCGTAGGCCAGGCACTCGGCGCGGACACCGCAGGTGGCGCAGGTGGCCCTCGCCGGCGCCACCGGGACGCCGAGCGCGGGGACGAAGGCGCCCGGGCCGGCTCCCCGGCAGGCCGCCTCGGCCATCCACGTCGGCCGCACCAGCAGGTCGACCGCCGCCGGCAGGTCCGGTGCCCCCTGGGCCATCAGCCACGCCACCGTGGCCTGGTGGGCGCGTCGCCGGGTGGCCGCTACCGCCTCGTCGGCGGTGAGGATGGGTTCCTGCCACGTCTCGGGCCCCGAGCCCGGGTCGCCCTCGTCGTAGCCGCAGCGGTCGGTGTCGACCGTGTCCAGTGACTCCGGCATCGGGGCCACGGTACGACCCCGGCGCGCCCTGCGGGCGCACCCTCCCGGGCCCGGACGCGACAGAGGAGCCGACCCGAGCCGGTCCCTCCTGCGCCCGGTCGGTCCCGTCGCCCGGCTATCCGGCGGCGCGCAGTCCGGCGACGGCGGCGCCCGCGGCCCCACGGTCGAATGCCGTGTACACGGCCGTCGTGGTGGGGCTGGCGTGCCCGAGCAGCTCTTGGGTGAGGCGCAGGTCCCGGGTCCGGCGGTAGAGCTCGGTACCGAACCAGTGGCGGAGCTGGTGGGCCGTCGCGCTGGCACCGGCCTCCCGCAGGCGCCGGTTGAACTCCGCGCTCAGGTCGCCCGGCGTGAACGGCTTCCCGGTACCGCGCACGAACACCCAGCCCGAGCGCGGCATCGGGAGCGCGCGCAGGGCTTCCATCACCTCGGGGTGCAACGGGAGCATCCTTTCGTGCCCACCCTTCCCATGGACAACGCGCAGCAGCGACTCGGCCTCCCGCACGTCCTCCCGATCGAGCAGGGCGATCTCCTGGCACCGGAGCCCTTGGTACGCGCCGAGGAGGAGCCAGCACCGGAAGCGGGGGTCGGCCGTCGCGAGCACCTCCCGCAGTTCCTCCGTGCTCATCGGACGCGGCAACGCGCGCCGCAGCCTCGGGCGCACGATCCGGGCCGTCGGGTCGTGCTCTACCACCCCTTCGGCCACCAGCATGGCGTAGAAGCTGTGCAGGTGTGACAGGTAGGTGTACCGGCTACGCGGAGCGAGGCGCCGCGTGTCCAAGAAGGAGTCGATGTCCTCGCGCGTGGCTTCGGCCAGCGGCTTCGGTTCGAGCCACCGGGCGAGAGCCCGGAGCGCTCCTTGGCGGTTCACGATCGAATGCGGCCGGAGCGCCCTGCGGCGCTGGTCGTCGAGGGACATGGCGAGCAGGTCGCCGTTGGTCCGGCCGGTCATGCGACACCCCGGGTCCCGGCCCCCGCCTCGACCAGCGCGGCGCCAGCGACGAGGAGGTGCGCGACCCGCCGGGCGTCCGCGGGCGCCAGCACGAAGGTGTCGTCGGGCGCGTACACCACGACCCGCGCCCCCACTCCGGCGTATCGCGCCGGATGGACCTGGACATCGGCCGCCGCCACAGGCGGTCCGTGATGGTCGCGATCGAGCGGTCCGTGCTCCACCTCGCACCATGGCGGGCACGGCCCGGCGTCGGCCACGCTCCCCGCGGCGAAGGCATCCAGGTCGGCCCGTAGGCGCCGCAGCTCGGCGCTCAGGTCGTCCAGGTCACTCATGTCTGTCCCCTTCCGGGTCGGACACCCCCCGGGGGACCACGAGCGCTCGGGCCCCAGCGCCGGCGGGGTCACGAGCCGTCGTCCGCCTGCTGGTACCTTCGCCACGCTGGCACCTCGCGGGGTGTCGGCCATGGCCCCCGGTCGGTTGCACCCGGCGCGGGGGCCTTCTTGTGGGGACCATTGTGC